>JAJRTO010000490.1 GCA_024278235.1 Candidatus Poribacteria bacterium | reverse complement strand
TCTGGCTGAGATCACACGTGAGATATGGCCCAAGCCCAAGGTTCTGTTCCTGAGTTTCCCACACAACCCAACGGGTGCCGTCGTGGATCTCGCGTTCTTTGAAGAAATTGTGGATTTTGCGAGGCGGAATGAGATCGTTGTCATCCACGATCTTGCCTATGCGGATATCGTTTTCGACGGTTACCAGGCTCCGAGCCTGATGCAAGTCAAGGGGGCCAAAGAGATAGGGGTTGAGTTCTGCTCCCTCTCCAAGTCATACAATATGGCGGGATGGCGCTGCGGTTTTGCCGTAGGGAACCGCGAACTGATCGCCGCGCTCGCAAAGATCAAGGGGTACTATGACTATGGTATCTTTGCTCCCATCCAGATAGCGGCGATCATGGCACTCCGTACCGATCCCGAGGTCGTCAAACATCATGCCCAAACCTACCAGGACCGGCGTGACGTTCTGGTGGATGGCCTCAACCGCATCGGTTGGCCGGTGCAGAAGCCGAAAGCGAGCATGTTCGTGTGGGCGCCCATCCCCCAGCCATATCGACATATGTCATCGATGGACTTTGCTGTAAAACTCCTCGATGAGGCTGAAGTGTGTGTGTCCCCCGGTGCCGGGTTTGGACACTATGGAGAGGGATATGTACGGATGGGACTTGTCGAAAACGAGGATCGACTCCGCCAGGCAGTGCGACAGATCCGGCGCGCGATGTTTCGTGGTTAGCCGTTGAGCTCTTGCGTGTCACGACTGCCTTTCACACGCGCGATGATGGTTCCGCAAAGTGCATCCAAAAGGGCTTTCCTTTCTGCACCATCCTCCATCCCGCCCGGAATCACGAGATCTGCATGTCGCTGAGTGGGTGCATTATACCGTTTATGTTGGTGGCGCACGGACTCAAGGTAATAGTGTGTGATCTCGTCATAGGACCAGCGGGTGAGGTTCCTCTTGATACGACGAATGATCCGCTCATCGGCATCCGCGGCAATATAACATTTGATATCCATCAATTCACGCAGTTCCGGATAGTACAGAGCCAGGATGCCCTCCAGGATCACCACATCAAATCCGCCGGCAGCACGACAGTAACGGAACATCTCATCGGTATCAAAAGAATCGGGTCGATTGTAATCGGGCTTGGATTCCCGATAGATCTCGGAATAATAAGTGGGCAACTCCTGAGCCGGTTTGAAAAACCGATCCTGATGAATAATCTCAACGGATAGGGGTGCGAGCCGGTGCCGGATGTCTTTAGCTATGGTCGTTTTGCCGGAGGCACTTCCGCCTCCAATGCCGATGAACAGATGCCGGCATGCATCATGCTGTTCTTGCCAACGCTCTAACAGCTTTTCTATCTGTTCCATATGGGCTCCTCTTCAGAGAAAAAGAAAAAAGAAAGAAACACGGATTTTTCAGTTACTATGCTGCCCCATCATACTACGACGGTGGTATCGCTCTGTCAAATGGATTCCCGGAGGATTGGGCGTGTCAGAAATTCGTCAGTGAGTGTCAACAATCTTTGAACCGCGGAAAATCGGAAACGATGGGAAATGTGGAAGAAAGCAGATGCCTTCCGTGCCAACCGTGCTCAATCCACGAACAAACCTACTATCCCCGTCCCCTTCTTTTCTTCTGCCACATCACCACAGAGGTGGCGATCACCACAGCGGCAAGCTGCAGAAACACCACAAGGAGGAGATTGCGCCTGAGCATCCCGGGACTGTTGTCTTTCGTAGTGGCTGATTCTGATGGATTCTCAGAGAGGGATGCCTGTGCGTAAACTGACATTCGTGTGGCCAGCATCCTATCCCACTCCGTGGATATGAGCAGATCCATCCCGGGATTCAGTTGCTTCACCTGACAGGAGCACCGGCCTATGAGAAATGAGCAGATGTCCTCGATATTCCATGCGTCAATGTCGTCACCGATGAGAACACAAAGAGCACGCCCACGCCCAAATATAGGGAATGCAGCAGGTTGTAGAGCCTCTTCGCTGTCCGACGTGATCGGGAGAAGGTTCTGAATCAGCAACTGTTCTCTGGGATTCGTGCGTGCAACACGGATCATCGAGAAGGCCACCTTCAGATCCACATTTGTCACATCGACATACCCACCCCTATCGTCTTCCAAAACGGGGAGTTTCAGTGTTTCTTCCATACGCTTTAACTGGGCTTCCAGTCGTTGAACTGCCGCTTCATCACGTTCCTTGACGCCACTTTCGACAAGGATCCACACGGCCGATTCTCCTGTGAGGATACGCCGTACAACTTCGGCTCGGACAGGTGAATGGAGCAGTTCTTCCACCATAGCCGCCGTAAAAGGCCCATCCCAGACGGGTTCACGAATCTGCAGGAGTTCCGGATACCGGACGACCAGCCACGGGAGTTCAGATGGAGATCGACCCTCTCTCAGCTTCACCATTTCGCTGTCCGGTGCTCGCATCGTGTCCACTGTTTTCACGAGGATGTTGGCTGAGGATCTATCAGAGGTTTCCTGTAGCTTTTTTAGCAGGTCTTGTCCCTCAGCATTCAAAGGCCCACGATGAATCACAACCACTTCATAGGAGTCCGGGGGCCAGTATACCAGGGCATAGCGAAACACAGGCGTGTTGCACGCCCAAACGGATGTGGCGACAAGCAACCAAAACCCAACAAAGACATACAGGCATGGTTTCATGCTGCAATCCTCGCCTGAATTTCCATCCAGACCATCTCCGCAGGTAACTGCTTGATACATGCATAATTCGTCCGGCACTTATGCGCGCTACAGGGCCAACAAGATACATCCTGACGCACAATATGACCGTTCTTAGGCCCCCAGCGGATGTGATCCGTGGGCCCGAAGATGGCGACAGTGGGGACTCCCAGAGCAGATGCGATGTGCATGGGTCCGGAATCATTGCATACCATCAGCCTGGTCTGTTGGATCAGTGCGGCCAATGCACGCAGCGATTCGGGTGCAATGATGGGCAGACCTGAAGGCGAAGCGACTTCAGCGGCCAGAACGGATTCGCCCGGTCCATGCACTACGGCGACCTGTAAGCCCTGTTGTTTCAGTCGTTGGCCGATCTCCGCAAAATAACTGGCTGGCCAGAGTTTGTCGTACGAGCTGCCACCGGGATGGAGCAAAATCAGCGAGTCAGCCGTCTGGATTCCCATCTGTTCCAGTGTTTGTCGTGCTTGAAGGCGTTCCCTGGGAGTGAGATAAAGCACAAGCTTTTCCGATGCCGCACCTTCGCAAATCAGACTTACCAGGTTCAGGTTACGCTCAATCTCGTGAACCGTTCCTTTACGGTAAAGCTCCTGATCCGGGTGTGTCAGCCGGCCTCGGAACCTTTTCTGATCCCGACCGACGCGATAGGTTGCCCCGGAAGCCGATACGGCATAATGGCACCATGAAGACGTTTGCAGTGCGATGGCTACGTCGAATTTCCGCCGCCGCAAAAGACGCACCAAATACCAACGTTGACCCAGGTGACGCGATTCATCAACCCAGATCTGATCGATATCCGGATTTCCCTCCAGAATCGGCGCGCCAAGAGGTGTGACCAGACAGGTGATCTCTGCATCTGGATAACAGTGCCGCATCCATCGAATTGCCGGGGTGGAATTGAGTAGATCCCCAATGCCATCGGCGCGCATGAAAAGTATTCTGGAGACATCCGGAAGGAGCATGATAGTCCAACTCTCTACCGCGTTAATTCACATACGGCACGGTTCCATTTTCGCTCACTGTATAGTTCCATCGGCGGATGTATTCCATTCCAGGAAGGAATTCATCATTCATGCCTTTCAACTTTTCTTGCAGTTTTTTTTCGAGTTGATCCTGCAGTTGGGCATGCTCTGGCTTGCCGATGAGATTGTTTAGCTGGTATGGGTCTTTCTCGTTATCATATAGCAACCAGGGACCCTCCAACGTTCGAGTATAGGTGTACCGTCGGGTACGAATTCCCCGGTACTCTCTACCACCATAATGAGTTCGAGTCCACTGACCAAATGGATGGGGGCACGTGATCACGACGGAGTCGTCTGCTGGGGAACCATTGCCCAGAAGATAGCCTGAGAAATCGAGTCCCTCCACGGATTCCGGGATGGGGAGTTCACACAGCCCGAGGAGCGTCGGCATGATATCGGGTGCGTCGATGAATACATCCGTCTCTCGGCCTGTTCGTCCCAACAACGCAGGATATCGCAGCAGGAACGGCACTCGGATCGACTCGTCCCAGGGACGCTGTTTCTTTTGATGTCCCTGGGAACCGAGCATGTCACCGTGATCCGATGTGAACACAAAGATAGTATGGTCGGCAATCCCCTTTTCAGCCAGAGTACGTAACAGTTCACCGACACAATCATCCAACGCCGTACAATGCGCATAGTACCCTGCCAGCCACTCCCGCGCCTGCGATGCGAGGGCTTGAGGGACATTTGGACGAAGCTGAATATTCTCGGCACTGTAGAAGGCCCGGTATTCTTCGGGAGCGGTATGATAAGGCGCGTGGGGTGGCCCCCAGGACAACATCAGCAGGAATGGTCGATCCGGATCGTGTTCTCGGATGTAACGTTGGGCATCACGTGTTTGGGCAATGGCATCATATCCATCCCAGTACAATTTCTCATCTGAATCGCCTTCATAGTAGGCCGAATGATTGTAGTTATGCGTGCATTCAAGCACCTTCCAGTAATCGAACCCCTGGCGACGCTCCGGTGGGATGTAGTTCGAGCGTCCATGCCCGTCAACGTGCCATTTGCCGATATAAGCCGTATCATAGCTGCACTCCCCAAACGCCTCGGCTAGGCTCACCACCTCATCCCGCAGGTACACATCATTCACAAACACCCCATGCGTGAGCGGATATTGCCCTGTAAGGAGGCTGGCTCGATAAGGTGAACAGACCGGGCAACTTGCCACAGCGTTGGCAAAATTCACGCTTTCACCTGCGAGACGATCCAGGTTTGGGGTCCGCACATTTGGATTTCCTGCATAGCCTGTGGCTTGAGCACGCCATTGATCACCGAAGACGAAGACAACATTGGGTGGGTTCATCGACTTCTCCTTGTCATATGCTTCGCGTTACGCCTTCACGGCAGCCTTGATGGTGTCTACGAATATCCCCATCTCATCTTCTGTACCAATACTGATACGCAGTCCATCCGCCAACCTGGGAGAACTGAAATATCTTACCAGGATACCGCGTTCGAAGAGGTGCTGATAAAGATCCGCTGCGGCCATCTTTGCCGGTGGCACAACGAATACAAAATTCGTCTCGGAAGGGAGCACAGTGAATCCCAAAGTTCTCAGACGTTCGACAAGCCACTCCCGCGTAGCGATGATACGAGAAATCTGTGCCCTCACATGCGGTTGATCTGCGAGTGCAGCGACCGCAGCCGCCTGTGATAAACGGTTCAGATTGTAACTGTCTCTCACCTTTGCCATCTCGGCGATGATCTCGACCGAAGCCACGGCCAACCCGACACGCATGCCTGCCAGCGCGTAGGACTTAGAGAGGCTTCGTACCACGATCAGGTTCGGAAACTCCGCTAGCAGGGATAGAGAGGATTCTCTAGCGAAATCCACATATGCTTCGTCTGCCACCACGATGCCCTGGAAGTTCTGGAGGAATTCAGCTATCCATTCATTGGGGAATCGGAATCCATAGGGGGCATTTGGAGTCGTTAAGAAAAACACCTTCGCTGGCGGATCCGGTGGAGAAACCCCGGAAAGCACTCTGGGAAGATCCACCCGGATCTCCCGCGCCGAGGAGATCTCGGACAGCACAGGATACAAGGAATAGGAAGGATCAAAATAGGCCACGGTATCCCCCTGATCCACGAATGTACGCATGAGGATCGCCAGCACTTCATCGGAACCGTTTCCGCAGACTACTTGAGCAGGATCGACCCCATAAAGTTCAGCCGCCTGTTTCCTGAGTTGCCGGCTATCCGGACTGGGGTACAATCTAAGATCGTCGTTCAATGCAGCCATGATGGCGTCAACCACGCGGTGCGAAGGGGGATAGGGATTTTCATTCGTATTGAGTTTGATGAAAGTCTCATCCGGTCCGGGTTGCCATCCAGGCACGTAACCCGCCATTTTCCGGATGCTCTCTCGTACAAAAGCAACAGGGTTCATCTCTTGGCGACTCCCATTTCAGCTTTTTCGGATTTATACCATTTGCAGTTTAAGATTGCACCCGCACAAGGCAGATCCCAAATCCCCCTTTGCCAAAGGGGGGATCAGCCTCCCCCTTTCGTAAAGGGGGATTTCTCAAAGCGGCAATTTTAAACTGCATTCCGTATTAGACGCGCATTGGCAATTTCGTCGTAATCGCTTCCACAACTTCCCCCACGCCTATCTGCGTCATGCATTCATGTGCATGGGGGCACACACGGCGATAGCATGGACCGCAAGAAATCTCATGTCGCAGGACCGTGTGCCCTTCCCCGTAAGGCCGGTGTCGTTGTGGCGAAGTTGGTCCGAACAGCCCAACAACGGGTATTCCGACGGCTGCGGCAATGTGCATCGGCCCACTGTCACAGGTCAAGAGGGTGGCACAATGTTCCATGAGGGCGCCAAACTGAAGCAGATCCAATCGACCGACGCCATCGATGTAAGGAACGGCTACTCGCTCCCGGAAGGTATTTCCATGCTCGTGGCCATCGGAACTACCGACCAAAACAACCTGGCAGCTTTTACGGTTTACAATGGTATTGACGACTTCAGTGAATCGCTCTGCCGGCCATCGCTTTGTTTCCCACGTTGTCCCCAGATGCACTGCAACGAGGGGGACAGACCGGTCAACCCCTTGTCGTTCCAGCCAATCTTCGACGAACGCTTGCTCAGATGCCCCGTGCCAGTAGTAGAGTTCCGCGTGATTCGGAGACACCTGGATGGCTTCGAGTACCTGTAGATAACGTTCCACTTCGTGGATGTTGGTGCGATTGGCACACGAATGTGTCAACAAGATGCCTCGACCATTGAATCGGGACCCAACACGCACGGGGATACCAGCCAGCCAGGGCAGAAACGCACTGCGTATCGATGTCGGATGCCACACAATGGCGATATCGGATCCGCTGATGGCACGAGCCCAACGGTTCAGCGCACGCCAACCACGATCAGCCCCCCGCTTATCGTACACGAGGAGATGATCCACACAGGGATGATGGGACATGAACTCTGCGACCAGAGGGCGCACCATCAGGGCAATTTCTGCCTCCGGCCACTGTTCGCGCAATGCCTTGAGCGCGGGTGAGAGGAGCACCATATCACCGAGCCAGCCGCCGGTTTGCATGGCAAGAACGCGTTTCGGTTCCATCAGCGATCCCGCTGTTCGCGGATTGCCGTCCATACCTCCTCCACAGTAATCTTCTGCATGCAGATGTTGTTTTTGCATCGATCAGTGAACTGCTTGCAGGGGCTGCACGGCGTCTCATGTCGTATCAGGCGATGGCCGTCACCAATCGGTCCAAATTTGAGATGGTTCCCCGGACCGAACAGGGCAATCGTCGGCACTTTCATAGCGACGGCGATGTGCATGGGTCCCGTATCATTGGAGAGGAACAGATCACATCGATGGATCAGGGCCGCCAATTGTTCTACCGAAAGGGAACCTGCCAACACGATCGCGGGGGACAACATCTGCTCTTCGATCTGATGGACTAATGCTGATTCCGCAGGCCCACCGAAGATGACGACCTCCGCCTGATAGTGCTCCGCCACTCGATCACCGATTGCAGCAAACCGTTCCGCCATCCATTCGCGCGGTTTCCAGCCTGCACCTGGAAACATTCCCAACCGGAAACCATCGCGCCTGGGCAACCGTTCCTCAGCAAGTGCCTTCGCAGCCTCCGACACGAACATCTCCGTTTCGAGTCCATCCGGAGGAATATCGACGGATTTCAGGAGCCTCTGATAACGCTCAACGGCGTGTTCATGCCCATTATCGGGGACACACACCGTGCATAAGAACCCGCCGCCACTATGATAACCGACACGGCAGCTTGCTCCGGCGCCGTAGGCGAGCAGACTGGTGCGAAACCTGCGCTGAAAATCGATGCTCAGGTCAAAGTGACGATGCCGTAGATGGGCGATCATCCGGCGCATCTCAGATGTGTTTCGACCTCTCCCCTTACGGTCAAAGGTAAGAACCTCATCCAGATGAGGGTTCTCACGGATGACATCCGCGGATCGCTTCCCGACAATCATGCTGATGAAAGCCCTGGGAAAAGCCTTACGCACCGCTCGGATGGCGGGTGACGTCAGTACCACATCTCCGAGGGAGCTGAGACGTATGAGCAGGATTCGCTGGGGCTCAGATGGCATAAGGCATCTCTTACTGGAACTTGCAATCGGACATCAGTAACTCACAACTCTCGTTCCATCATGCTCAGCCTGGATTGACGGATCCAAGCCCACGCCGATGGATCCGTCAATTCTTCAGGATCCGTTGGGAAGGATGCATGGATGCGCCTCAGAACTCGATCTTCAGTATGTATCCCTGATACCGATGAGTCAGATAGCCGATAGCCGTTCCCAGGAACATCCCTGCGAGAACATCCGAGGGATAATGCCGTCCCAGGTAGATACGCGAGAAGCCGACAATACCCGCCGCTGTGTAGAGCGGGATTCGGATCCCGGGGTATTCCTTCCCGAGAACTGTTGCGGCTGCGAAGGACATGCTGGCGTGCCCCGAAGGAAATGATGAATCACCACTATCTATCTCAAATGGACGATCTCGACCGAACAGATGCTTGAGCCCATACACCGCTACCCCTGTGCTTCCCAAAGCCGTCGTGAGTAGTTTTCCAGTGCGTGCGCGTGTTGGACTGCCATAGGTTGTCAGCAACAGACTACCTGCCAACAGCAGTTGTGAATCACCCGCTCTCGTGCAGATCTCCATCACATCCACCAGGAACGTGGATTCGAGGTCTTCATATATCCATTCGATCCCCTGCTGGTCCGCGCGAGTGAACACATTCTCGGCAAAAGCCAGGGGGATCAAATAGATGATGAGGGCAAAGCTGAGGAATAGTTGTCTCTGATAATTCACGCCACCGGATCCTGATGCCATACTCAACACGGACACAAATCGAGTTGGAGTCCAAGTATAACGCACCGGGATCTGGAAGTCAAGCGGCCGGATGGCAGCACCAGGGCAACCTCATTTGGCTCAACAATCGCCAGTCATGGGATCTGACCCCTGATGAATACTGGGGTCAGGAAACCAGATTCCTGTGCAAATGCAGCATACGTGTTCATATGAGGTTGCCCTGCTCCTCATTCCAGTTGGCATTGACAATTATCATATGTCAAGCTATCATCCATAAAACGGCATCTCGGTATTGAAACAGAATTGCTAATGCGAAGATATGGAGGATAGGACGGAGAGCAGCTATTTACTCTCTGAATTACAATGATAAAATATGTTACACAGCATATCGAGGGAACCGGGGGATGGATCAAAGAGCATCCCGAAGATTTTGTGGTTGACGAGATCCCTCTCTATATGCCAACGGATCAAGGAACGCATTCCTATTTCCTCCTGGAGAAGCATGGGCTCTCCACCTTCGAGGCTGTTCGCCGGGTTGCCAGGGCACTCCATGTACGAGAGAAAGACATCGGTTATGCGGGACTGAAGGATGCGCGTGCTATTACGACTCAGATGATGTCGATTGAACATGTTCCATGTGAGCAAATCATGGCTTTGAATCTGCCTCAGATTCGCATCCACTGGGCACGCTTGCATACAAACAGGCTACGAGTGGGACACTTACTGGGGAACCGTTTTCGGATTCGTATCCGAGGGCATGAGATCAACTCTATGCCACGCGCACAGGCCGTACTACGTGTCCTTCAGGAAAGAGGTGCCCCCAACTACTTCGGACCACAACGATTCGGCATCAAAGGAGATTCCCACCATATTGGAAAAGCGATACTACAAAGTGAATGGAAACAAACGATCCAGTACTATCTGGGGTTTCCGCATCCTGCAGAGTCCCCTCAACTTCAGGAAGCACGTAAAGCGTTTGATACAGGAGATTGGGAACGCGCAAGAGAACTATTCCCGCCTCTGTTCCACAGTGAACGCCAGGTGCTGGATACACTGATTGACTCCAAAGGCGATTATGAACGAGCATTTCACGCGATACCCATACGTCTGAGACAGTTATTTCTCTCTGCCTATCAATCTGTCTTATTCAATCGCATCTTGAGTGACCGCCTGCCGATGTTTGACAGACTGCTTCCTGGTGACCTCGCTATCAAGCATGATAATCGAGCCGTATTTCTCGTAAAGGATCCGGAGATGGAACAGCGACGTGTGGACCGTCTTGAGATCAGTCCCTCTGGTCCTATTTATGGCTATAAACTCAAAATGCCTGAGGGTCTACCACGAGAATATGAGGAGAAGATCCTGCTCGATGAGGGGATTCATCTTACCGACTTTCGTAGTATTGGTGGCGCCAAAGCAAAAGGGACGCGGCGTTCCCTGCGCTTTGAGATCGCAGAGGCAAACGTCGTTGAAGATAGCGAAGGCTTAGTCGCATCATTCGTGCTCCCCAAAGGTTGCTACGCATCGGTTGTGGTTCAGGAGATTACTAAATCATCGCCGGTAGGAACAGAAGGAGAGAATATCTAGCCCCATTTTTCAGAAAAGAGGAGAGGTGCTCTTGAGCACTTGAGGTAAATTATGGTCATTGTGATGCAGGCAGGAACTCCCCAGGAGCGGGTTGAGGCGGTCATTGCAAGGGTTCAGGAACTTGGATATCATCCCCATCCTATCTATGGTACCGAGCGAACTGTCATTGCCGCTGTTGGCGATGAGCGCGGCAAGGCGCAGTTACAGATGCTTGAGTCCATGGTCGGCGTCGAAAAAGTGGTTCCTATTTTGCAGCCCTATAAACTCTCAGGCTCTGAATTCAAACGTGAGAAAACGAAGGTGCTGGTAGGAGATCTGGAAATCGGCGGTGATGAAGTGATCATCATTGCAGGTCCCTGTTCCGTAGAATCGCGTTCCCAGATGTTGGAAGTCGCTCATGCGGTGAAAGAAGCCGGAGCCCGCATGCTAAGAGGAGGGGCTTTCAAGCCCCGGACATCCCCCTATAGTTTCCAGGGGCTCGGCGAAGCGGGATTGGAGATTCTCGCGGAAGCTCGTGAGGCTACAGGGCTTTACGTTGTCACGGAACTGTTGGACAGTCATGAGCTTGAACTCGTTTCCAAGTATACCGATGTGATCCAGGTTGGCGCGCGAAATATGCAGAACTTTGGGATTCTGACGCGCTTGGCTAAGACCCGGAAGGCCGTCTTGCTCAAGCGTGGGATGATGTCCAAGATTGAGGAACTGCTGCTCTCTGCGGAGTACATTCTGGCGGGTGGAAATTACAACGTCATCCTGTGTGAACGCGGCATCCGGACCTTCGAGACAGCAACCCGTAACACACTCGATCTGAGTGCAATTCCAGTTATCAAGAAACAGAGCCATCTACCAGTGTTTGCGGATCCGAGTCATGGTACTGGTATCTGGGAGTATGTCACACCGATGGCACGAGCAGCGATCTCCGCAGGAGCTGATGGGCTTATCATAGAAGTCCATCCGAATCCGGCAGAAGCACTCTCAGATGGACTTCAGTCCCTGAAACCTGAGAAATTTGCCAAGCTCATCGAGGAGATCAAGCCCTTTGTTGCAGCCGCGGGTCGAACTCTCTAGTGCAAAACCAGGACAGATAGTTGGACACGTGCGTGTGAGGTTGAACGTTGGAACGTTGAACGTTGGAACGTTGAACGCACAGCGACGCTCATTTCCTGAGCAAGATTGTCCAACTATCTCTGCTGAGACTACACCAGGGAGGGGAGAACTAGAAGTCGTCGATGTGTATCAGGGCGAGGTTATCCCATTCACAGTCAAGGCAAAAGTGGGCATCTCCTCCGAGGTGCTGAACAACACCCCCACATTCGGGACACCGATCCAAAATTCGCTCTACTGGTTTGGGATACATCGCCTCAACAGGTACACCCAGATGCTGAGCGATGGTGAGTTGAAAAACTTCAAACACATCTTCTGAATGGAAGGTCATCGGCGGAGGGGTTGCTCGCTGTAGATCGAGAAAATCGCTACGATAGATACGTATGCCATCCTTGCCGGGACGTGGGTACAAATACACACTGTATTTATTTTTTGCGATGAGGTACGCTTCTTGATGAATCACCGGGGCAATGACCACCTGTATCTGATGATTATGAAAGGGTAGGATTCTGTTTCCGTCGAGGCTTTGTCCCCATAGAATCAGTATATCCTCTGCCATCACACGTTCCAGGAGGAGATAGTAGAAACGAGGTGGATACATGGCAAGAAGGTCATCTGGGAAAAACGAGGCCGGATGAGATGTGAACCGTAGTAGGCGGATGAATTCCTCAGCAAGGTAAGGCTTACTATCCCGGATCATTTCAGACTCAATGCTGAGACGTGTGCTGGGCCTGAGGCAGTCAAAACGGGCGATCTCCCGCTCATGGAGCAGGACATTGATGTGTACCTTGGTATCTTCGACAGCAATCGGAGAGCCTTGTATCACCAACTGGGGCTTATCTACACGCTTAATCTGAAAAGGGGGCATCCTATCCATCTGATGTTCTGTGCTTCATCATACCGATTTCAAGGCATGATACGAGCACTCTCCTTTCGATGATTGCGCATCCATTATACGATCCTTTCCTGTTTTCTGCAATGCTAATCCCTCCAATCCTCTAGCCTTCCAGTAAGAATTCGAGGCATCCGTAGTTCTCCGTGGAGTGCTGCGGCTATGCTTCAGCCTATCGAAGGGTATCTATGTCATAATGACAACCCTTGCCGCTCTGATCTGGCTCTGACGGAAGGATGCCCGGGAAAGCCCGTTTATCCTACTTTCTATGTAGCCAGGTTGTCTCTACAGGGCAATTGCCGTGTCATTTTGGCATGTGCACAGAGTAAAAGGCTGTGCGTGCTTTGTATCCACACAGCGAAAGATCGCAGACTGCGCTTCTGCAATATCACAGTAGCCCAATAAATGTCGCGTGTTGGCATGGGTTTTGCTTAATATATCGGCGAGTTTGAAAAAATGAAAGGAGAATGCAAAATGGCACTAACAAAATGGCGACCAAGAACTGATTTACTGAGTTTTCGCGATGAAATCAATAAACTGTTTGATGACTTTTTCCAGGGACCACCAGCCAGAGCGAGTCTCTGGGAAGGGGCGTGGGTTCCTACAACCGATGTTTCGGAAACAGAGAATGAATTCACTGTCAAGTTTGAGCTGCCTGGGGTTTCCCAGAAGGATGTCAGCATTTCACTAACAGATGATGTTCTTACTGTCAAAGGTGAAAAGAAGCAAGAAACAGAAGAGAAAAAGCGAAACTACTATCGAACAGAATGCTCGTATGGAGCTTTCCAGCGGTCATTCAGACTACCAGTACCCGTTAAATCAGATGAAATCAAGGCAACCTTCAAGAACGGTATCCTCGAGGTTGTCATACCCAAAGCAGAAGAAGTAAGACCCAAAGACATCCAAATAGAAGTAGGTTAATGACACAAGAAGGGGGCTTGATGGCATTCAAGCCCCTCAGAAGTCACGAGAGAGGTGAATATCATGCGATTCATGAATTGGGACCCATTTCGGGAACTGGAAGATCTCCGGCGAGTAACGGATCGACTCTTGGGGATGGGGGCCAGGCCATGTTATACGAGACGCCTCGAATATCCGCCTCTGGATGTGCTTGAGGACGAGAACGGATTTGTTGTGATTGCCAGCCTTCCAGGGATGAGCAAGGACCAGATTCATATCTCACTGTTGGGACAGACAATGACCATTGAAGGTGAACGTCCCGCTGATAATGGTGAAAACCACAGATATTTAAGGCGTGAACGTGGTTATGGCAAGTTCCAACGAACAGTAGAGTTCCAGACCCAAGTTCAGTCTGATAAGGTAGAAGCTCGATATCAGGATGGTGTGTTGAGTATTTCAGTACCAAAAGCAGAAAGCGCCAAGCCAAAGCAAATCGATGTGGCTGTTGAGGAGTGATAAATCATGGCTGCGAATAAAAGCTATATTGTACCACCTGTGGACATCTATCAGACGGATGATGACGTGATACTGATGGCAGATATGCCAGGTATTGATAAAGATGATTTGAGTGTTCAGATATCAGAGGGTGCACTCACCATCGAGGGAAACATCCCACCAGTGGAGTTAAAGGGCCAGAAATATATCCATCGAGAACGACGTCACGGATGCTACTATCTGGCCTATACCCTCGGAGATGTGATCGACCCTAACAAAACCCATGCGAAAGTGAAAGATGGTGTGCTCACGTTGACACTTGGCAAACGTGACAAGGCTAAACCACGCGAAATCAAGATTGAAACGGTTGAATAGTTTCGCTTCTTTGTGTTATGATCCAGGCATCTTACGCTTCTGAGCGTAAGATGCTTTTTTTTTCGGTAATCACCCGGGCAATGGATAAACTGAAAGGAAGAATGATGGCGAGAAAATATGCAGAGTGGGGGATCATACATGGCGTACGGATGCTCTGTGTGATTGCATCAGTCATAACGCTGATGTATCTGATAGCACCCAACACATTTGCTGAAGATGATGAGGATCTGATCTATCTGGATCGTATCAACCGTGCATTTGTAAAGCTGGTGAATCGTTCGCTACCATCAATTGTCCAGATCGACACAAAGAAGACCTTGAGCAAAGATCCACATGAGGGGCTCTGGAACCTGCCGTTTCGATTTCGGGAGCCTGAAATGCCGTGGGAAACGGCGGCTCTCGGTTCAGGCGTTATCGTAAGCAAAGATGGGTACATCCTCACGAATAACCATGTTATCGAAGAAGCCGATAAAATTATCGTGACGCTGGCCGATAAACGCCAATTTGATGCAGAACTGATCGGTACAGACAAATACACTGAGATTGCAGTGATCAAGATCGAGGCCAAAGACTTGCCCGTGCTTTCTATGGGCGACTCCGACAAATTGCAGGTCGGCGAATGGGTGATCGCCATCGGTAGCCCATTCCGTCTGGCGCAAACAGTGACCCGGGGGACGGTCAGTGCAAAGGGACGCTCACAGCTTCATATCGTCGATAGAGGTTACGAAGATTTCATACAAACAGATGCTGCGATCAATCCCGGGAACAGCGGAGGAGCCTTGATCAATATTCGTGGTGAACTGGTTGGGATCAACACCGCAATTTTGACGGGTGGATTCAGTCGTGCAAACGCCGGTGTTGGCTTTGCCATTCCCATCAATATGGCAAGGGTCATCATGGAGTCTCTGATACGAGATGGCAGAGTGATCCGTGGCTGGCTCGGGGTCGGCATTGAATCTGTAACGGATGACATCGCACAGGAGCTTGATTTGGAATTATCCCAGGGCGCACACGTGACCGAAGTCTATCCGGGGCCCGCCGAAGAGGCCGGGATTCAACACAATGATGTGATCATTCGCTTCAATGGTAAGCAGATCGAGGATCAGGAACATCTCCGCAAGATCGTTGCAGCAACCCAGGTTGGGAGCACCGTTGACGTGCAAATCATCCGTAACGGGAAGAAACTGACACTTCCCCTCAAAGTTGCAGAACGCACGGAGGCCGTACTGGCTCAAACAGGTCCACGCCATTCACGAATGGGCGAGCGTTTCAGTATAGATGAAGGGCCACTGGCTGGAATTGGAGTACAGGCATTGACGCCAGAACTGGCCGATGAACTCGGCTATACAGGACTGGAAGGCGTTGTCGTGACCCAAATCAAACCCGGTTCTCCGGCTGCCGATGCAGGAATTCAAGGCGGGGATCTCATTCAAGAAATCGAACGAAAAGACGTCAAAAGCGTTGCCGATTTTAGAGGCCTGGCAAGCAAATTCAGCAAGCAGGATCGGGTGATGCTCTACGTCAACTTCCATACAGGCACGGACAGTTATGTGATCCTCAAACGCAAGTAATCCTCGATTTCCGATCCACGATCTGCTGGATTAGATGTGCCCGCAGTGACGGAGATATTCTGCGACCAAAATGGCTCCTTTGGCAGCACCCATCTTTGTATTGTGTGATACGAGTGTCCATTTAAGCCCGTTGGGTAAGGCTTGGTGCTTCTCGATTCCACCAACGCTTGTGGTCATGCCGCCACCGGCATCCCGATCCAGCCGTGGCTGAGGGCGGAATGGATCTTCATGGACGTGGATAAGTTGATCTGGAGCGGATGGGAACCCAAGTGAGACAAAATCTTTACCGAATTCAGTCATGACTTGCTTGGCTTCCTCAACACTTGCTCCCCTTTTCAATCCCACAAACACGGCTTCTGTGTGTGATTCAATGACAGGTACACGCGTGCAGATACCAGTCACAATGAAATCGGCAGGTACGATCTTGTCGTCGCTGAGTGTACCGAGGATCTTACGTGTTTCTATGGCAACCTTTCCCTCTTCTCCCGGGATATGGGGGACTATATTATCCAGAATATCGAATGCCAGGACTCCGGGCGAACGACCTGCACCAGAAACCGCCTGCATAGAGGTCATGATCACCGTTTGAACACCAAAGGCGTCATGGATCGGTTTGAGCGTGATCGCAAGCCCTGTTGTTGTGCAATTTGGGATGGGGGTAACAAAGCCTTTCCATCCACGCCGGCGTTTCTGAGTCTCAATGAGTTGTTCATGATCATTGTTCACGGCCGGAATGAATATAGGCACATCCTCTTCATAACGAAACGCAGAAGCCGTACTGATCACTGGCACTTCGGTTGCCCATTTAGGTTCAAGCGCCTTTGCTGCATCCGACTCAATCGCGGAGAACACCAGATCAACACTTGCCGGATCGAAAGTATCCCCAAGTTGGACGACCATCTGTTTGTACGAATCCGCAAGCGACTCTTGGCAGAACCATTGGATCGCCCCATTTTCTGACCGAATCGCATTGAGATATTGCTTGCCTGCTGATCGCCTGGATGCAACGAGTGCACTGACCTCGATGAACGGATGATCCGTGAGTGATTCCAAAAATTGCTGACCGGCGATCCCTGTTGCTCCAACAACAGCCGCCCTCAACTTATCCATTAACCTTTCCCTCCTGTCTGCTCAACTGTATACCTGCCAGAGAACCGCCAGTGAAATGGAGAGAAGCAACACCAACACAATATAGAAGATCCATGTACTTGGCTGTTCTGGAATCATACGCCACTTCTTCCATTTCCGTGGAATCTTTTTGCCCAGAAACCCAGCAGCTTCTCGCAGTTCCCAGAGAAGAATAGTGGAGCCAGCCACTACGCAGAGCACTCCTAATCCCAACATCCAATTCAACAAGCGAATCAGCCTCCATTCACCAGTGGATCTGGCAGGTTACGTTTCTTCACCGTCCTGAGTAGACCTTAGAGGGATATTATAGTGTTGCATTTCGGGCATGTCAATACCAAAAGCCGCAGAAGTTTACAAAGGTGTCAAGGAGATCCCATGTGGTCGCAGTGCTAATGGTGTAAGGCTCGGTGCCATCAGATTGAAACAGACTCTCAACGGATGATTTTGCTTGCATTTTAGCTTGACTTGTGCAAAAATATGGTCGAGCTGAAAAAGATGATAAGCCAGAGGAAAAGTGCGGTACGACTTCCCGGATGGCAAGCCTTCCGGGAGAGTTGGATTAGGTGGCTCAAACTGCGAGAATAAATTCGATGACTTCAAGGTAAGGGGCCGAGACGTTCATGGGATGGCTGTTGAGCCGGGGCATAAACTGAGTCTAACGTGGGGAAGGATCAAGGCTCAATAGTTCATGATTCTGGCTTTTTCAACCCCGGCCTGGAATTGACAAACCCAAGTGCTCCCTTCAGATCTCCTTCGCAAAAGAAGAATCATGAACGGGCTGACGGATCTGTCGGGAGCCATCTGGAAAGCCGTGAACGACCGAGGTCAGTCGATTTAAGATCGGCTGAATCTCGTTGGAGATGGAGGCTTATATGGCTAACCAAAAGGAAGAACGCCATGTGATATCCCGACGTGGTTTCCTGAAAGGGATGGGGACAGGTGCTGTGGCAACGGCTATCCTTCCTGAATTACCTTCCCAATCTGTGGAAGCGGAAGAAACCACGCAGGAGATCACGGAGGCAACGATCACGCTCCATATCAATGGTAAAGATCATAAGCTGACTGTGGAACCGCGCACAACCCTCTTGAGTGCCTTGCGTGATCGATTGGAGTTGACGGGCACCAAGCAGGTCTGTGACCGTGGCACATGTGGCGGATGCACTGTGATTGTGGATGGACGCACCGTCTACGCCTGTATGACGCTTGCCATTGACATGGAAGGCAAGAATATTCGGACGATAGAAGGGCTGGCGGCCGGGGATGAACTGCATCCCGTACAGGAGGCCTTCATCGAGAAAGATGCCCTCATGTGCGGCTTCTGTACACCTGGGTTCGTCATGTCCGTGGCTGCTCTGCTCGAAGGTAACCCGGATCCCTCATTGGATGAGGTCAAGGAGGGGGTCTCCGGAAACATGTGTCGTTGTGGCACATATCCACGAGTATTTGAGGCCGCGCTGGCGGCGGCTCAGCAGATGAGAGGAGCATGACGATGTCAAGCTGGCCAAGTGCACAAGAAGCAAAGGTGCTTGGGAAACGAGTCACGCGCCTTTCAGGGGTCGATAAAGTGACCGGACGTGCCAAGTATACGTATGACATCCGCTTGCCGGGTCTTCTTTATGGAAAAATCCTACGCTGTCCATACGCTTCTGCAAAGATTCTCTCCGTCGATACGAGCAAAGCGGAGGCTCTCCCCGGAGTAAGAGCCGTAGTCGTTGTCGATGAAAACAAAACATGTCGCTTTGTGGGAGACGAAGTGGCTGCCGTTGCTGCGACCAGCACGGATATCGCAGAAGATGCCATCCGCTTGATCGAAGTAGAATACGATATCGGTAACTATGTCGTCGATGAACAGACCTCCATGAAGCCAGGGGCACCGAAAGTCCACGAGGATCGTGAAAACGTCCGTCCAGGAGGGGTTAATGAGCAAGGGAGTATCGACGATGCCTTTGCCGAAGCAGCGGTAACACTCGAAGCAACCTACTCCACCCAGGTGCAGACACATATGTGTCTGGAGACACATGGACATGTGGTGGAATGGGACGGCGAAAGTATGACGGTCTGGGCATCCACGCAAGCGGTATTTGGAGTGCGGGGATCTCTTGCCGATCATTTTGAACTGCCAGCAGACCAGGTGCGGGTCATTACGGAACACATGGGCGGCGGCTTCGGGAGCAAGTTTGGCCCTGGCGTCGAGGGTGTCCTTGCTGCGCGACTCGCCAAAGAAGCAGAAGCCCCTGTGAAACTCATGCTGGATCGTAAGGAAGAATTCTTGGCAGTGGGCAACCGGCCATCCGCCATCGCCGAGATTCGCGCTGCTGCGAGCAAAGATGGCAGGCTCCTCGCGATGGACATGAAGACCTACGGTACAGGCGGGGCGAGTGGAGGGGCCGGATTTCCACTACCGTACGTTTACACCGTGAACAATCGAAGACGTCAGCATTCCGATGTGTTCATCAATGCCGGGAATGCTCGTGCGATGCGTGCGCCAGGTCATCCACAGGCCTCTTTCATCATGGAATCGATGATGGATGAGTTAGCCTATGAGCTTGGGATGGATCCGCTGGAATTCCGTCGGAGAAATGATCCCAATGAAGTCCGCCAGGGACAATACACGGTCGGTGCACGTGAGATCGGATGGCATCGTCGAAACCGTAATCCCCGGGAAATGAAAGGAACTCTCCGGCGCGGAATAGGCATGGGATGTGGCCTCTGGGGGGGCGGTGGCGGAAAAGGGACACAAGCGCGTTGCACCATCCATTCGGATGGCACCGTTGAGGTCGTCACCGGCACACAGGATTTAGGGACCGGTATCCGTACTGCCATTGCCATCGTCGCCGCTGAGGGGCTGGGATTAGCACCTGAGCAGATCCACGTACGCATCGGCGATTCCCAGCCGGGATTACCATCAGGAGGAAGCGGCGGGAGCACCACGACAGCATCCGTGACCCCGGTCATCAAGACCGCTGTGGACAAGGCGCGCGTGCAACTGCTCCAATGGGTGGCCGAGGAGATGGAAGTCGAGGCAACGGCTCTCACGGTTGGAGATGGTAAAATCTTTCTCGCCGATGATCTTTCCCGGAACTTGAGCTGGAAAGAAGCCACATCGCTTCTGGGCACGGACATGATCGTGACCGAAGGTGAATGGGACAGCAATCTGCGTCAGAGTGGTGTTGCCGGCGTCCAGTTTGCTGAAGTAGAGGTGGATCTGCAGACAGGACAGATTCAGCCCATCCGCATCGTGGCCGTACAGGACTGCGGCCTGGTGGTCAACCGGTTGACGGCAGAAAGCCAGGTATACAGCGGGGTGATTCAAGGGCTCAGTTGGGCACTTCTCGAGGATCGTATCATGGATCCGAGCACTGGCCTGATGATCAACCCGGATATGGAATATTACAAGGTCACCGGGAGCCTGGATATGCCTGACATTCAAGTGATCATGTATGACACCCACCGAAAGGTGACCGGTCTCGGTGAACCGCCTGTTATTCCAACGGCGGGGGCCATTGCGAACGCTGTGTTCAACGCGACAGGTTTGCGTTTTCGTAGTATCCCCATCACACCCGACAAGGTACTCACCGCATACAAGGAGGCCAATGCATGAAACGCTTCTCCTATATCCACGCAACAGACATTGAGCAAGTGCCATCCTTGCTGGCGGACGATTGGAGCGAAGCGCAGATCATCGCTGGAGGGACCGATGTTCTGGGCGAGATGAAAGAATACATCCGTACTCCGGAACGTCTGATCAATCTGAAGAGCATCGCCGATCTCGATCAGATCCACGTTGATGAGGATGGTGCTCGTATTGGTACTCTCGCAAGGATCCGAGACATCGCAGCGCATCCAACCCTCCAACGACATTATACGGTGCTGGCTCAAGCGGCCCATGCGGTTGGAACGCCCCAAATCCGCAATATGGGAACTCTCGGTGGCAATCTCTGTCAACGGCCCCGATGCTGGTATTACCGAAATGAGGACACTCATTGCACCAAAAAAGGTGGATCGAAGTGCTTCGCCGTTGAAGGGCTCAATAAATACCATGCGATCTTCGATGGGGGACCTTGTCATATTGTGCACCCATCGGACGCGGCTCCTGCACTGCTCGCGCTCGATGCAGAGCTTCTGGTTTATGGGCCAGATGGCCCCGGAGAGATCCCGCTCGCCGATTTCTTTGTTCTCCCCAGGCAGAATGTGATGCGCGAAAACACGCTGGCATCGAACGAGGTCATTGCTGAAGTCCGAATACCGACTCCCAAACCGGGAACCGTGAGTCTCTACATGAAGATCCGGGAAAGGCAATCGCTCGATTTTGCCGTCGCAAGCATTGCAGCCGTGTTCCAGATGTCGGGCGATCAATGTAAGGATGCACGGATCGTCTTAGGCGGTGTTTCTCCAGCACCGAAGCGCGCGAAAGGAGCCGAAGAGATACTTCGTGGGGAAACCCTCTCCGCAGGTCTTGCGGAAGAAGCAGCGCAAGCAACCATCGATCAAGCGACGCCCATGACGCAAAATGCTTACAAGGTGCAGATTGTCAACGCGCTCATCCAACGTGCTGTTGCTGCCATCATAGGGTAGAGAGGAGATCAGGCATGGCAACAATGAAACGCAAACGTCCCATCTGTAAGTACCTGCGCACCAAAGCCTCTTATATCCCCGCTGAGCGTGATTCAGACTACCTACGGGAATCATCACCTACTGCGCAGTATTGGTGCATCCACACCATGCGTGAGGTTGGATCTGATGACCGATTTGTGAGTCCCGAGGATTGTACGGTGGATCGTTCCTGCTTCTGTGCCGTTGGGCGAGTGAATCTGTAGGCTATTCTGCTGGCATCTCAGCAGCCCCTGTAGATGATAATAAGGTCGCAACTGCAAGGGCTGTTCTCTGGATTCACTATGCCCTGGTAATACTGGGTAATATGCTGAGCACACATGGAATCTGTGAGTAGCGTCGGCAGAGGAACGTATGGTTACCCCCATTGTCACTTTATGTTAAATGGATGACGCAAGTTGTGATGCGATTGCATCATT
>JAJRTO010000489.1 GCA_024278235.1 Candidatus Poribacteria bacterium | reverse complement strand
GGATTCGTGTGGACGTGGCTGCTGAGGAGGTCCACCGGGTTCTTTCCCCTGAGATCGGCATCCAGGGGGACCCTCGGTCCGTAGTGGAGCAAATGCTGCAAAGGGCGGATGACTGCCACCAGGAAGCATGGATGCACCAGGTTCGGGAAGCACGGGATGCATTGATTCACATCTGGGAGCCCCGGGCGCGGCAGGCAACCTTTCCCATCCCCGCCTTGAGCATCTGCCGGGCTATCAAGCCGTTTCTGGATAGGGACATCACATTCTTGCTGGATGGCGGCAACATCGGTCGCTGGGCGCACATGATGCTGTTTGATCGGCATCCTGCCCATTGGCTGACCTGTGGTGCAAGCGGCATCGTGGGATGGGGATTACCGGGAGCCGTGGCTGCCAAGCTTACTCGTCCCGATCATCCACTGCTGTTGCTCAGCGGTGATGGCTCAGCAGGTTTCACCGTCACGGAGATAGAAACAGCGTTGCGATTCAAAACACCTTATGTGGCAGTTGTTGCTCATGATAATGCCTGGGGGATCGTTGCAGATGGGCAGAAGGAAGAACGGCGTGCCGCCAGCATGCTGGGAGAAATCCGATTCGATAAAGTTGCAGAGGCATTGGGCGCACGTGGCGTATACATCCAGCGTTCGGAGGAGCTTGTCCCCGCTATTGAAGACGGGTTGCGGCTGGATACAGTGACAGTGATTCATGTTCCCACTCAACTTGCAGGTATCAGCCAGTGGGAGAAACGGTACGGCGATGAAAATCAACGACGTTGAAACCCATGTTGTGCCGGTCACAAAGCGTGGTGATTGGGTCTTTGTCAAGGTCCATACGGATGATGGACTGACCGGGATCGGTGAAGCATCGCATGGCGGAGTTGGCCGAGCTGCCTACGGTGGAGGGAACGAGCGCGTCGTTCAGATCATCCAGGATCTACGGCCGGCCCTGGTCGGTCGGAGCGTCTTTCAGATTGAGGCTTTCCATCGCCAATTCTATCGTGGGAATGAGGGACACCCTTACCATACGGCCATCAGCGGGATCGAGCAGGCGCTGTGGGATCTGGTGGGCAAATCGCTCGATGTGCCGATCCACCAGTTGCTCGGCGGCAGTTGTCGTCCGAAGATTCGGGTGTATGCCAATATCAACAGGGCGACCTGGGATCGAACCCCGGGGGACTTCGCTCAGAATGCACGGCGGGCCGTTGATGAGGGATTCACAGCGATCAAATGTGCGCCCTTTGACGATGTTTCCACGGGAAATATATCACAGGGAGGGCTGGGTCCCGCCATTCGGATGGGGATCGAACGTATCCGCTGCATCCGTGAGGCGATTGGACCCGACGTGGATCTGATGGTCGATTGTCACAGCCGTTTCAATGTAGGTCTGATGATTCAAACGGCGCGGGAACTGGACGATCTCCATCTCTTCTGGATTGAGGACCCCATCCCGTTGACCGATCTGAAAGCACTCTTGCATGTCAGTGAATCCACATCGATGCCGATTGCGACCGGAGAGCAGCTACGAACGAAAGCGCAATTTCGGGATCTCTTGGAGAGCCGGGCTGCGGATTTTATTCTACCCGATGTCAAGCATGTCGGTGGAATCCTAGAGTTGAAGAAGATTTCGGCGATGGCGGAAGCAGCGAATGTGATGGTCACACCGCATAGCCCCAGCGGGCCTGTTTCAACGGCGGCAAGTGTGCAGTGTATGGCGACAGTGCCAAATCTTGCGATACTGGAGTATGCCTGGGGCGAGGTGGATTGGAGGGCCGATCTCGTTGACCCACCAGAGCAGATTGTGGATGGTTTCATCGAGCTGACCAACCGTCCCGGTCTGGGAATCGAACTGAACGAAAGCAGATTGGACAATGACTAACACTACCGGGGCATTTGAACGGCGTCACCGGCAGCCGATTCTTGGAATGGTTCGTCTCCGCTCCGGAGGACAGGCAAGAGCTGTGCGAGATCCGGGTTCTTGGCAGTACAGGAGGCAATGTGAAACAGATCGTGGTGAAAAACCTTTGTGCAGAACCGTAGAAACAGGTATAATATCGTTTGGAGTTCAGTAGGTAACACTTTTGTAAACAGGTACCGAAATCACAGAAGACGGGAAGAGGGGAAGAGGGGAAGATGGGAAAATGGGAATTGGAGCGTTTTCCCGCCTTTCCGCCTTTCCGCCCTCCCGCCTTCATGTCGTCCTTGAAGGGATTTGCAAAAACGTTCGCTACTGAAGCAACCGGAGAAGGAGGCAAATGATGATTTCCAACAAGATACTCCCCCTGATATTTGCCCTGACAGCGATAGGTACCGCCGTTTGGTGCGCAAATGTTGCCGAAGCGGGGCAGGTCGTTACGGATGGGCTGGTAAGTTACTGGACATTTGATCAGCCCGATATCGAAGGGAAGATCGTCAAAGACGTTTGGGGAAACAATGACGGAACCATGCAGGGCGGCCCTGAGATCGTCGCAGGGAAGATCAACGAAGCTCTGCTGCTCAATGGCGCAAGCACTTTTGTCGATTGTGGCAACGATCCGAGCCTGGACCTCACGGATGCAATTACGATTGAAGTGTGGATGAAACCGACGTCGGAGGGAGAAGGTGGTGCGAATGCCGGCCCAATATGTAAAGCCCAGAGCGGCGTCGATCCGTGGAGCTGGCAACTCAGGTACAACGCTCCAGGCAGTTTTATGGGATTTCAGTTCAATGCAGATCCCGGTGGATCTACCTGGATATCTGTTCAGGAAAGGTTACCAGCGGGAGAATGGTATCATATCGTCGGAACACTCGACGGCAACGATGTCAGGTGTTACCTCAACGGGGTTGAGACGGAAACGAAGCCGATGTCCGGGATCGCCAGTGGCGATGGCCGGCTCTACATCGGTCAGGATGGATGGGTGAATGTTTTCGATGGGGCTGTTGACGAGGTAAAGATTTATGACCGGGCACTCAGTGAAGCGGAAATCCGGCAAAACATGAACGCGACACTGCAGCTTGGTGTCGAACCCGCAGATAAGCTCACGGCCACCTGGGGCAGGATCAAGGCTGCCGGGACGCCTGCTTACTAGATGCCATCTTGTCCCGGCAACCCAATCATTTCTCAATGGTCTCACGTACCACCTGTGCCAGTTGCTTGAGGGATGGTGGCTTCTGAATCCAACCCACGCTGTCGGGCAAGCTCCCATCCCCCAGAGGATAACCACTCATCACAATCAGCCTTATCGAGGCATCCTGCTGGCAAAGTAATCGGTGTAACTCCAACCCTCCCATCTCAGGCATCACCATATCGGTCAATACCAACGTGATGTGCTCCTGATGGTGGGCATAGACTGCCAGAGCTTCTTTGCCATCCCGCGCGTTGAGCACTTCATAACCCAGCGCACGGAGCATCCGCTGAATCACATCCAGCACCATCGGTTCATCTTCCACCACCAGAATCGTTTCACCTCGGCCTTGCAGAAGGGTCTTCCGCTCAACAGGGGTGGATTCGACATGAACTTCCTCCGCCGGCAGATACATCCGGAACGTGCTTCCCACCCCCACCTGACTCTCTACATCGATGAAGCCATCATGCTGCTTCACGATGCCATACACCTGTGCCAATCCCAAACCGGTCCCCTCTCCCACTCTCTTCGTCGTGAAGAAGGGTTCATACAGATGGGGAATCACGTCCTCGGGGATACCGACTCCCGTATCCGAGACGGAGAATATCACCCAGTCCCCTGCGGACATCTCCGGGAAGGGAGTCGCTGCATCTGAATCGAAGGTGTGATGGGACAGGTGAACCGTCAACACTCCTCCATCGGGCATGGCATCTCTTGCGTTGACAGCCAGGTTGGTGAGTGCTTGTTGGATTTGAGTGACATCTGCTTGCACCAGGTATCTCCCAGGGAGTGCATCCAGCAGGATATGGATGCTTTCCGGGATGGTGCGCTGCAACAGTTTGATGGTCTCTTTGAGGAAGGGGAG
>JAJRTO010000488.1 GCA_024278235.1 Candidatus Poribacteria bacterium | reverse complement strand
TCTTCGGTGCGTTGGAATACTATGATAAGGCTCTGAAGCTGGACCCGACGCTGGCGCTGGCGTATGCGGAACAGAGCTATGTCTACTTCATGACAGGGCAGGGAGAACAAGCTACAGCGGCTATCAACAGAGCACAACAGCAGGCTTCTCAGGCTTCTCAGATTGAGTGGATGGCCATCCAAGCTCTAGCGTTCTGTTGGGATGCCGAAGCACACGCTTATACCTATGATGGAGCAGTTGATTATTTGACTTCTGAGGGCATGTATGACGAGGAATGGCTGCGCTGGATGATGGCGAATGTCTATCAGGAATCAGGACAGTTGGTGGAAGCTGCAAGGGAGTATGAGCAGTGGTTTACACTTGCGGAAGAAAAGTTGCAATGGATGGGGGATGACCCGGGATATCTGTACACTTTTGCTGTGAAGTGTGCCGGGGCAAATGTTCACCTGGACAAGGCTATTGAGTATGCGGAGCACCTGCTTGACTATGCAGAGCGTCCACTTCTGTTGAACCCTCAATCTGAAGAGCGGGTGAAGGATCTGCTGATTTATCTGTATGGACAACAAGGAGAGGTTGAGAAAGCGTTTCAAATCGTTATTAACGATGCATCTGCTCCCAGAGGGAGTGAAGAGGAAACAAGCATCTTTCCCCACTCAATCGGTATTGTGGTAGGCGCGCGTTGGGATGCATTGGCTCAGATTATCCTTGAGCATCGTGTGCCTTTGGATCAGGTTCGCCGGTGGTGTCAGATTCTAATGGATAGCAATGACCTCACTGCAAGCATTGCAAGTCACTATTTACTAGCATGGGCCTATGCGAGAGAGGGAGATTTGGAGACTGCAAAATCCCTATACGCACGTATTGGTGCGCCATGGGAAGAGGATTGGCTGGTGATCGGTCCATTCGACGGCAACGTGTATGATATGAATAGCGTACTTCCACCAGAGGGTGGCATCCATCTCAACCGAGCGTATGAGGGTGTGGTGAGAACTGTTCGATGGAAAAGGGCAGAGGACGGCTATCTGAATGGCTACGTGGAATTCACGGAGATCCTTGATTTCCCGGAGACTCAAGTTCGATGGAGCCAGATCCAACCTAAGACGATCCCTAGGCGGGGATTTGGACACCCACGCAGTGACTATCGTCGAATGGTATATGCACTCATCTACATTGAGTCTAAGAATCTGCAGAGTGCAGTGTTGAGGCTAGATATCGAGATAGATGATTACAAGTGGAAACTGTGGTTGAATGATGTAACGGTGTTTCAGTCAGATGAAGACATACTAGAAGAGAGTGGAGATGAATATACCATTCCGGTAGTGCTACAGGCAGGTTTCAGTAAGGTTCTCATAAAGTCCATCCAATATGAGAATATTGGATTCAACTTTGCATTCCGGGTAACCGATCCAGAAGGTAATCCGATACCTGGCGTGCAGTTCCTGTCCGCTAGCGAGGTTCTGGGAAATGACGAATAAATCCCTAATCCGTTTATGGCTTTTGACTGGGAATTTGAGTAATCCCGGATCGCGAATGGAAATATACTTACCCCCAGAAGTTGGACAGTAGGTTAAGGTGGATCCCAAGCTCCTGATCATAGGAACGGAAGGCCGATTTGATCCGTTGTTCTAAAGAAAGCCTCCGTTCCTCTCAAAGGAGAAAGGTTTCATGAAATCACGTAAACGGTACGATAGCCAATTCAAAGCTCGGGTTGCTCTTGAGGCGATCCAAGGCCACCGGACGTTGGCGGAGATCGGGAGCGCTTATGGTGTCCACCCGAATCAAGTCGGCCAATGGAAGAAGCAAGCCCTTAAGAACTTGCCCAGCGTGTTCTCGGGTCAGCAAGAGCGTCAACAGCAAGATGCCGAAGCGCTTCAGTCCGAGCTGTACCGCCAGATAGGTCAGTTGAAGGTGGAACTGGAGTGGCTCAAAAAAAACTCAGGACTTGTTGGTTAAGACCGATGGTACTTGTATCTCGGTGATGCAGAAGAGGGTGCTGGTGGAGCCGAATCACCCGGAGATAAGCATTCAGCGTCAGTGTGGACTGCTACATCTGCCCCGTTCCAGCTACTACTATCAACCTGCGGGAGAATCCCCGTTCAATGAGAGGCTCATGCGGCTGATAGATGAGGAATACACACGGCATCCTTTCCTCGGAGTTCCTCGCATGACCGACTGGTTAAGAGACCAAGGCTTCCTGGTCAATCCCAAGCGCATCGCTCGTTTGATGCGCTTGATGGGACTGCAGGCGGTTGCTCCCAAGAAACGGACGACGCGTCCTGACAAGGAGTCGCTCAAGTATCCCTGTCTGGTGGGGCGTCAACCGATCGAGACGCCCAATGCGGTTTGGGCCAGCGATATCACCTATATCCGACTGCGTCGGGGTTTCATCTATCTGGTCGCCATCATGGATTGGTTCAGCCGGTATGTCATCAGTTGGGAACTCTCCAACTTACTGGATGCTTTCTTTTGTCACACGGCACTCCAGCGAGCGCTCATGAAAGCCAGGCCAGCTATCTTCCACTCGGATCAAGGCAGTCAATACACGAGTGGACTGATGACCGATTGCTTAGGCGACCATGGCATCCGTATCAGCATGAGTGGTGCGGGTCGTGTCTGGGACAACATCTTGATAGAACGTCTTTGGCGGAGTGTGAAGTGGGAGGAGGTTTATCTTCACGACTACGAGACGGTTCTGGACGCTTACGCAGGTCTTTCGAGATATTTCGCCTACTACAACGAGGAACGTCGTCACAGTTCCCTGGAACGGCAGACCCCGCAGCAGGTGTACCTAGGCTCTCGCTGAGATGACTCAGCGGGAGGAATCAACTCAAACCAAAGAAGTTTGGTTTCCACCTTATTCTTCCCTCATTTTTGTCTAGACATTGGGGGTAAGCATAGCATCCGGTTATCATGTGGCATTGAGATTTCAATCCCATGCAACCGGAGGAAAGGATGATATCCGTGCAAGAGCGAGAGCGCATTCGTCGCGCTTACTTTTTAGAGGAAAAGAGCATTCGTCAGAT
>JAJRTO010000487.1 GCA_024278235.1 Candidatus Poribacteria bacterium | reverse complement strand
TCCATCCCGGGCACGACATCATCGTCATGGAATTGAACCCCCTCGAAGCCGAGTTGAGTGTAAAGTTCCAGTTTTTCGTCAAAGCTGAAAGGGGCTCGTACATCCGGACCAAAAGGGTCGGCTCCTTCGTGAATATTCCAGTGGCCGAACGAGAAACGATAGTTTGTGTATTCAGACATAGGACACCTCATCTTATATCAATTGGAGTCAGATTGGATCGCTTCATCCACGTAGGGGCGGGGTCACCCCGCCCTCCAATTGGGATCGACTGAGTATAGCAAAAATATGGAAGTGGTGTAAAGGAAAAAGAGGAGTGAAAAAGGTGTGAATCATTCCGAGATGGGATGACGCTTCAGTTCACGGAAGGAGTAGATGAGGCGATGAAATGCCGTCCATTGGGTCGTCAGGGCAAGGATACCAAAGGCGAGCAGCAAGATCAAGTTTGGGATACCCCAAAGGACACCGAGGAGCGGATCGAGGATCAGTCCTGAACCGAGCAGAGCGATCCGTTCGGGTCGTTGCATAAGGCCCACTTTGCACTCAATCTGCAATCCCTCCGCACGCGCCCTCACGTAGCTGATCAGTAGGGAGCCCGACATGGTCACGACGGCCATGATGAGACCCAGTATGTTACCGTGGAGATGGAAGAAAACGGCCGCCCCAATGAACAGGGCCACCTCGGAGTAACGGTCGATGACGGAATCCAACAAGGCTCCCGAGCGATCCCTAATGACCCGGGCTCGTGCGATGGAGCCATCCACGAAATCCAGGCTCCCACCTGCCAGCATCAGAATCCCTGAGGCCAACAGTTTCCCGTAGCCGAAGCAGATGGCAGCAGCCACATTGAGAAGGAAACCAGCGATGGTAACCATATTGGCCGTGATACCTATCCCCACGAGGAATCTGGCCGTAGGCTGGATTTTGTCGGTGATATTGCTTCGGAACCTGGATTCAAGCATTGTGGGCCATGGATGGTGGAAGATAGGTGCTGGAGATCCAACACCTATCATGAGTTGTTCACACTTTCCCCTGTTGCCAAATCGAACGCAAAAACATCAGAATGGTGAACTACGGATCATCTGCTTCTCACTAGCGACCTTCAATGAAGGAGTCGACCATCTCTTTCGCTTCGGAATCAGAATACTGTCTGGGAGGAGATTTCATGAAGTAAGCAGAGGGACCATAGAGGGCTCCTGCGATACCACGATCCAGTGCTAACTTACAGCAACGGATTGCATCGATGGACACCCCCGCTGAGTTTGGCGAATCCCACACTTCCAGGCGGAGTTCGATGTTTACTGGTACATTGCCGAACTCTATTCCCTCCATACGAAGGAAGCAGACCTTCCGATCTGAGAGCCAGGGAACATAATCGCTGGGGCCGATATAAACGCGATCCGGTTCGATTTCGTAGTCGAGCTGGGAGGTGACAGCACCCGTTTTGGAGATGCGCTTGGATTCCAGACGTTCACGCTCCAGCATGTTTTTGAAATCCATATTTCCACCGACATTCAACTGGTAGGTGTTTTCGAGTCGAACACCTCGGTCATTGAACAGCTTGGTGAGTACACGGTGCGTGATGGTCGCACCAACTTGCGCCTTGATGTCATCCCCAACGATCGGCAAATCCGCGGACTCAAACTTGGATCGCCAGGAATCATCCGAAGCGACGAACACAGGCATGCAGTTGACCATGCCGCAACCTGCTTCCAGCGCCTGCATCGCATACCATTTGACGGCTTCTTCGCTCCCTACGGGGAGATAATTGACGAGGATGTCCACCTTCTCGTCGCGCAAGACCTGGGCAACATCGACAGGAGACGAATCGGATTCTTCAATTTCACGGTGATAATACTTGCCCAGCCCATCATACGTGGGGCCACGCTGCACGATCACCCCTGTTTTGGGGATCTCGGAAAAGACAATCGTGTTATTGGGCGGGGTCATCAAAGCATCGGAAAGATCTTTGCCAACTTTGTTGGCATCCACATCGAACGCAGCCACACACTCAACATCGCTCACATGATAGCCGCCAACACGGACATGCATCAGACCCGGAACAAATTCATCATCTTTCGCGTTCTTGTAGAATTCCAGTCCCTGGATCAACGACGACGCACAGTTACCCACACCGGAGATTGCGATTTTGATTTTCGACATATCGGGATTAATCCTCCATCAGACATGAGATTCAGCAGATACAAACGTACGCAAAGAGACCCGCACGAACCTACGGTTCTCATACGCAAACGGGTGACTCTTGAATTTTCGCCTGGATGTGACGCGATGAGGATAAGCCAGCATAGTGTAGCACAAAAACAGAGGGGATTCAATGGATTTTGCGTTCGTCAATCCAACCTCCGCCCAGAACTGTGTCGCCATCATAGAATACGGCAGCCTGTCCGGGGGTGATGGCACGGCGCGGTTCATCGAAACAAACATGGGCGCGATCCCCCGAAAGCAGATATATCGTCGCTGGAACTCCACGGTCCTTATATCGGATCTTGACGGTCGCCCGAACGGGGGATTCACCAGAGCGAGGGATGATCCAGTTGACCTTTTCTATGAAGCATTCCTTCCTGAGCAGATCGGCGGATTCCCCAATCATCAGGGTATTGGTCTGGGCATCGATTCGGGTGACATACATCGGCTTGCCAAGCGCGAGGTTCAGCCCTTTACGTTGACCAATGGTGTAGAACGGCGTCCCCGCGTGCTCTCCGATCACCTCATTATTTTGGTTCATGATAGGCCCCGGGCGGATCTGGTCAGGAATCCGCTCCCTCAAGAATCGTTTATAGTCATCATCTCCGATGAAGCAGAGTTCCTGGCTTTCAGGCTTGGCGTGTGTTTTCAACCCTCGTTCCCTGGCGATCTCCCGCACCTCGACTTTCGTGTAATTTCCAAGTGGCATGAGGGCCCGGGACAGTTGCTCCTGGGTAAGTGAAAACAAAACATACGATTGATCTTTGGTGGCGTCAACCGCTTTCTTGAGGAGGAAATGCCCTGTTTCCTGATCCCGCTCGATCCGGGCGTAGTGTCCCGTAGCGACGTATTCCAGCCCGAGTTCATCCGCGAGGTGCATCAGCTTGCCGAACTTGAGATCTTGATTGCAGAGGATGCAGGGATTCGGAGTACGCCCAGCGGAATACTCCTTCACAAAATAGTCCACTATCGTTTCTGCGAAGGCATCCTCGTAGTTGACGGCATAGAATGGGATATCCAGTTGAGCGGCAACACGACGGGCATCTTCGACGCCTTCGAGAGAGCAACAGCTCGGTTTGTCAGAATCCATCTCGACCGTATCATGAACGCCAAGCCGCATGGTCATTGCGACGACCTCATATCCTGCATCTTTGAGAAGCACCGCCATGACAGAGCTATCCACGCCCCCGCTCATCGCTGCCAGAACCTTCTTCATCGATGAACAGCCCCCTTTTCAGCAGGTGTCAAGTCAGGCCGTCCGGATTCAAGATCCAGAAGGATGGACATCGAATCCCTGCCTCCTGGCTTTCCGGCTCCCTGATCCTTCGGTTCTCCCATTGTCAGAGAGTTCCTGCCCCTTATACTGCAACTGATAGAGCCGATAGTAAATCCCGTGCTGCTCCAGCAACTCTGCGTGCGTTCCACTTTCCCGTATGTGCCCCTTGTGCATGACCAATATCTTATCCGCATTGCGAATCGTCGAGAGGCGGTGAGCGACCACCAGAGAGGTGCGGCCCTGCATCAGGTATTGCAGGGCATCCTGAATCATCAACTCCGTCTCCGTGTCCACACTCGACGTGGCCTCATCCAGGATCAATATTCTGGGATCATGCGCCAACGCACGTGCGAATGCGATCAACTGCTTCTGTCCCACCGAGAGGGTGCTTCCGCGTTCCTGTACTTCTGTGCCATAGGCTTCGGGAAGTGACTGAACAAACTTGTCCACATGAACACGCCGTCCCGCTTCTCTGACCTGCTCAGAACTGATGCACGCATGGTTGAGGGTGATATTGCTTTCGATAGTTCCGGAGAAGAGGAACACATCCTGCTGAACGATGGCGATGGCGCTGCGTAACGCCTCGACCTTATAGTCCCGGATGTCGTGACCATCTATCAGGATCTGCCCTTTCTGGATATCATAGAAACGGCATAAGAGGTTGATGATCGTCGTTTTCCCGGAGCCCGTTGCGCCCACAATCGCCACGGTTTCCCCCGGATTGACGGTAAAGGACACATCTCGGAGCACATATTCCTCGGCATCATAGGCAAACCAGACATGATCGAACGCGATGGCTCCCCTGGCTTTCACCTCAATCGGCTTGGGTGGGTTTTCGATCAGCGGCCGGGTGTCCAGCAGAGCAAAGATACGCTCAGAGGATGCCATCGCCGCCTGGAAGATATTGTATTTTTCGCTCAAAGCGCGGATCGGCCAGAAGAAGCGTCCCGAATATTGGATAAAGGCAACCAGGATGCCGAACGTGATGGTTTCGTTCCCGGTGATGGCCCCCTGCAAGAGCTGGTTGCCTCCATACCACACGATCAGAGCCGTGGCAGCAGCCCCCGTAACTTCGATGATAGGCAGGAACAGCGAGAAATAGAAGATACTCCGCAGATTTGCCTTCAGATAAGCACGGTTGCGCTCATCAAATTTCTCAAAGCTGCGCGCCTCCTGAACGAACATCTGGACGGTGCTCATGCCCATGAGATGTTCATTCAAGAACGCGTTGATACGTGCAAGCTGTTTGCGCCCTTCCCGGTAGGCGCGGCGCACATTGATCTGAAATAGAAGGGTCATCCCGAAGATCAGGGGAAGCACTGTAAAGGTGATCAGCGCAAGGCGCCAGTTCATGAGCAACATGGCGATCATGATCGCAATCACCTTGAACAGATCCCCAAAGATCTCGATCACCCCTTCCGTGAACATCTCGTTGAGCACATCCACGTCGCCCATGACCCGGGTCATGAGGCGTCCCACCGGATTGCGGTCAAAGAAACCGACATGGAGACGTTGTAGATGGCGGAATATCTGGAGCCGAAGATCCCGCATAACGTACTGCCCCACCATGCGGACACGATATCGACGAAAATAGCTCAGCGTAAATTCACCGAGCAGCATCAGGATATACAGAGCCGCGACACTCAGTAGCCCCCGTATCAGTTCTGCACGCAGTGCGGGGTTTTCGCTCGCCGGCCGAATGTATTCATCGATGGCAATTTTGAAGAGATACGGCCCTGCCAACTGAACAATAGATTCCCCTACAATCAACACCATGACGAAGAGAACAATCCATCGATAGGGCTTCAGGTAAGGCAACAATCGTTTCATCAAACGACTGTCGTAGACTTTACCGAGATCCGCTTCTTCATGGAAATCGTGTTCCATCAGAGTTCTTCCAGTTCTTCTGCAAGGAGCTGTTGTTCGTACAATCGCGCATAAAATCCTTCTTGTGCGATCAGTTGCTCATGAGTCCCCTGTGCAGCGATACGCCCATCTTCCAATACGATGATCCAGTCCGCATTCTTCACGGTGGAGACACGATGAGAAATGAGGATTGTAGTGCGCTCGGTCATGAACTCCTCGATGCGGGTCAGGATGGATTCTTCCGTTTGTGTGTCAACGCTTGCAAAGGCATCATCCAAGATCAGGATCGTCGGTTTCAGTATTACGGCACGCGCAATAGCCGTGCGCTGCTTTTGACCTCCGGAAATGGTGATACCTCGTTCGCCCAACTCGGTTTCAAACTGTTCTGGAAACTCCTCGACATCCTTGAGCAGATCCGCAATACGAGCGACCTCATGCAACTGCTGTTGGGACGCCTCCTCGATTCCAAAGGTGATATTCTCCCTGATGGTTTCGGAAAAGAGGAACGGTTCCTGGGCCACATATCCGATGTGAGAGCGCAAGGTGCTCAATGGGATCTTGTGAATCTCGTGTCCATCGATGAACAGTGTTCCGTCAGGAGGGTCATACACTCGTCCGATCAAATGGACGAGTGTGCTCTTCCCGGAACCGGTGGGCCCCACGATAGCAATCGTCGAACTGGGCTGGATATGTAATGTAATGTCTTGCAGTACGGGAACTTCCTTCTCATAAGCAAAATGAAGATGTCGAAACTCAATGTCTCCCTTGAGTTGTTTGATAGGCAGAACATCAGGCGCATCCGCCACCTGGGGTGTCTCATTCAGGATCTTCTGGATGCGCTGCATCGAAGCCGCTCCCTGCTGGAGACCGTTGATCACAAATCCCAGACTCACCATTGGGAATACCAGCATCGAAAGATAGGCGTTGAACGCTACGAAGTCTCCCAGACTGATTTTACCCTGAATCACGTGTTGACCACCCATCCAGAGGATGACAATGGCCCCCACACCGGGCAAAAAGCGTATCAGCGGAAAAAAGAACGACTCAAGCAGGATCAGGACTCGATTCTTGGCGATATAATCCGCGGTGAGATCCTCGAATTCCTTGATCTCCCCTGGTTCCATCGTATAGGCTTTGATGACCCTTATCCCTGCCAGATTCTCCTGAGCTTTCGCGCTGAGTGCAGAGAAGCCCGCCTGAATCTTCTCAAAACTCTCGTGGACTCGGATCCCAAGCGTACGGATCAGCAGGGTGAGGAGAGGGAATGGTAAGAGGGCCCAAAGCGTCAGTGTCGTATCGATGCGGAGCATGATCACGAGAGCCGATATGAAAAACACGCCCGTATTGGCAAGGAAGACGATGGCATGGCTCAGTACCCGTCGAACGGCGTTCAGATCGTTCGTGACCCGTGCCATGATGTCGCCGATGCGTGTATGATCGTAATAGGAGGAGGAGAGTTTTTCCAAATGGGCAAAGAAATCGTTGCGGAGTTCATACTCGATGAAGCGGGCTGCGCGGCCAACGTAGTTTCGAGAGATAAACCGAAATATGGCCTGGAAAACGGCAATCCCCAGTAGCAAGGCGACATATCCCAAAAGCCTCTGTTTTGTGACTTGCTCCTCGAGTGCATTGATGGCGTTACGTAGAACCCACGGCCCCCAAAGAGCCAGGATGTTCGTGATGATGACGGCGACAAGGCACACAAATATCGATCCACGATGACGACGCAGATATTTCTTGAGAGCAAGTAGACTACGAATAACGAATGCCTCCTCCGGCAATGACTGCAAGTAGTGTGATTCACTGAGCCACGCCCAACATTTTCTGAGTATAGCATTCTATTCACCGTAGATGCAACGAAAAAAAGGGGATTTTCCGCCTGCGAATCAATTTACAGATCGTAGAGACAGGTTCCAAACCCGCACCCTACAATCGGTTCAGATCTGAGTTCAAGATTTCCTCGGCTTGACAGCTCCCGTAAACAGATGTATAATTCGGGCAACTGCTATGCTGGCATGAATTATGCTACCATGAAAGCACCGTTCCGGATAATCATGGAGGTGGCTTTACGGATATGGTCGCTCGTCTGTTTTGTGTTGCACTCATCTACTTCAGTTATCTTTCTGCCGAAGCATCCGATTTACCCTCTGTCACGTTCTCAGGACACGCGGCTCAGGTACGCGCTTTAGCATTCAGCCCGGATGGATCCGTGTTGGCTTCGGGTGGTATCGATGACAATGCCATCTTTCTATGGGATGTCGCTAACGGAAAGGTGCTTCAGAAATTAGAGGGACATCGGGCGGCGATAACGGCCCTGGTCTTCAGCACGGATGGCTGGCTGGCATCGGCTTCCGAAGACGAGACGATCAAGATATGGGATCCAGAAACCGGAGAACTGCTGAGACAGTTGTTGGGTCACCACGGCCCTGTACTCTCCATCGACGTGAGTCCCGATGGGATGTTACTTGTTTCCGCGTCTGGCGATCAAAGTGTGCGTCTGTGGGATGTTGATGCAGGACGAGAACTCACTTCCTGGGATTCGTTCTCATCGGCCGTCTTCAGCGTTGCTTTCGCCCCTAATGGCATGTGGGTCGCTACCGGAGATGGTAACGCCCTGGTGCAGGTTTGGGATGTTGCCACCCAGGAGGAACTGGGACGCTATGTGGGGCATGAAGATAGCGTCTGGACGATTTCTTTCAGTCCCGATGGAAAAGCCCTCGCTTCCGGATCCTGGGATGGGAGTGTCCGCCTATGGCCTGTAGCTGCAGATGGTTCTCAGGCTGGTGAAGCACGCATACTTGCGGAATTAGAAACGTGGGTGCTTTCGGTGGCCTTCAGTCCGAATGGGAAAGTTCTTGCAGCAGGATTACTCGACTGGGAAAAGAACAGCACACTTCGGCTTTGGGATGTGGAAACGGGCGCGCTGTTGCACTCGCTTGATCATCGATCCCGGTATGCCCTGGCGTTTAGTCCCGATCAGATCCATCTTGCTGCTGCGGGCGTTTCGGATGGTTCCATACGGGTATGGAGAGCATCTGCCATTCAGCCTCAACTCGTCTCACCCCCGGATAACGCGACGCTCGAAAACGCAGAAGATATCGAACTGGACTGGGAAGGTGATCCGGGGGTTCTCTACTACAAAGTCCAGATCGCTGACGATCCAAATTTCGATCACATCTTGAACGAACAGAAAACTATCGCAGATGAAGCGCTCTTGTCTCTTGGACAGGAGGATGCGAATGAGAACTCTGTCTATTGGTGGCGTGTTCAATCGGGTGGTTTTGGTGTCTTGAGCGATTGGTCCGTGCCGAGAACTTTCCGAACGGAGCGAACGGAGGGTTGCCGGCTTCAACTGCTGCCATCTTCGCTCACTCTGGAGCGGGGAGAGATCGCCGATCTGCTCATCCGCGTTGTGGGAGTCTCTGATCTCGCCGGCATCCAGACAACCCTTAACTTTGACCCTAACGTTCTGGTCGTTACACGTATCTCGGAACAAGGCAAGCTGTTTGACGAAGATGCTCAGACCATCGCTGCAAGCATCAAACAGGAGCTAGGGATCGTCCGGAACATCGTTGCGAGTCATAAGGGATCCGGCGGGTTCAGTGGGACAGGTGATGTGGCCAAACTCACGATCCGATCCTTGAATACCGGCCAGACAACGGTCACCTTCAGCGATGTACTACTCGTGGATTCCAGCCAGGAACCTATCCAGTGCAAAATAGAATCGGCAACCATTACAGTGCAGGAACCTGTGACTCCCTGGGATGTCAACCGGGATGGTCAGGTCAACGTCTTAGATTTTGTCGTTATCGGCCAGGTTTTTGGTCAGCCGGTGGTGGGAACCCCCGATGTCAATCCGGACGTGAACCGCGATGGCATGGTCGACGTGCTCGACTTTGCCCTGGTGGCTCAACATTTCGGGGAGACTCTGGCCGCGCCTTCACTCAATATCATGCAGCAACAGATACTACGTCAATTTGCTGATCAATTGCGTCGTTCCATCACAGATCGGGAGCTTCTGGAACAAATTTTGACATTGCTCCAACCCCATTTGACAAGTCAGAACGCGCTCGGACAGAACTACCCCAACCCGTTTAATCCCGAGACGTGGATCCCGTTTGAACTTGCAGAGGATACCCATGTGACTCTTAAGATATATGACACCCGTGGCAAACTGGTTCGCGTGTTGGTTCCAGGGTTCCTGAGGGCGGGAAGTTATCTCCCACAGAATGAAGCGATCTATTGGGATGGTTCCAATGGTGCAGGGGAGTCTGTATCCAGTGGCGTTTACTTCTATACCATCCTCACAGAGAATTTTACCCAGACTCGAAAGATGACCGTTGTGCGTTGATCCTACATTGCAGATGGAAGATTGGACCATACGCCCCCGCGCTTATACGCGTCTGTGTCCGTCGATTTCCCTTCCTGCTTTTTTTTTCTTTTCTGCTTTCATCCTTGTTTTCATCCTTCCTCCATGTTCCAGCGATGCCCAGGTGCACTATCAGTGGCGAACCTTTGCCAAGCGTGAGGGCCTGATCGGCAACAGCATCCGTGATATTGTCGAAGACGGATCGGAGCGGCTGTGGTTTGCCACCAGCGCAGGGATCAGCGTCTTCGATGGCCTTTGGACATCGTTTACGACAAAAGATGGGCTCCCTGCGGACGCAGTCTCTGTGATTCTCCAGACGAGTGACGGAAATCTGTGGTTTGGGACAGAGAATGGCATCGCGATCTACAAACTCTCCGATGTATCTCCCCGGTGGGAGTGGTTGGAGATCCCCGAGTCTCTGAATCTTGGTCAGGATGTGATAGCGCTGACGGAGGCGTTGCCGGGGGTGGTCTGGATCGGCACGACACAGGGAGCCGCTCGATACGATGCGGGACGCTGGGACAAATTGCCTCTCCCCGATTCTCTGGAGGGAGTGGGTATTTCGGCGATCCTGGTCGATTCGGAAGAGAACCTGTGGTTAGGGTTCCAGCGCGTGGGCAAATTGATGCGGTTCCACTCCGACGCAGGGGCAGGACAGGGGGCGTGGGAAATTCTGGACTCCGGCGATGGATTTCCAGGAGGTACCGTCCATACGATCACCCAGGATGCCAGTGGGGTTCTCTGGATCGGGACTGACGAGGGACTGGCTCGCTATCTTGAGCCTCAGTGGGAATTGGTAACCCGGACCTCCATACGTGATGCATTTCTCGATGCAGAGGGGCTTCTGTGGTTCGCCACGGCTGCTGGACTGCAACGCTACCGGAGTGGAGAGTGGCGACAGTTTGGTCTCCAGGAGGGGCTTGTCAGCGAGGATATTTCTGCTATCTGGGTTGATTCCCACCGTCGTCTCTGGGCCGGCACGACAGATCGCGGCGTGAGCTTCTCAGATCGAGCATGGCAAACATGGCATCAGGATGGAGGGCTTCCCGGCGAACGAGTAACGTCTATCCTACAGGATGTCAATGGTCGAATATGGGTGGGAACCCAACAGGGATTGGCCTATCTTGAAGGGGAACGCTGGGAATTTGTCCCTCTGCCAAGTGGCCGGGAGATCCGTGCACTGACACTGGGTTCATCGAGGAGGCTCTGGATCGCTACGGACCAGGGAATTGCTGTATTTGATGGTCTGGGATGGCTCTACCATACCCAGGAGGATGGCCTGGGAAATAATAGCGTCCACTCCATCATGATGGATTCAGCAGGACAGATATGGGCTGGATACGGAATCTTGCATCCTGGCCTCGATGTTGTGGATCTTCAGGGCGGATTTAGCTGGTACGATGGGCTCAAATGGCAACGTATCCCAACCGATTCGACTGTAACAGCCCTCCTTGAGGATCGTGATGGCCGTTTTTGGATCGGTACAGCGCAACGAGGTCTGAAGAAAATATCCGTTGGCCCGGTGGAAGATATTACCACTCGGGATGGACTTACTAGCAACAGGATCACATCGATCTCTCAGGCAGAAGATGGCGATATCTGGGTTGGAACCCTTGCTGGGATCAGCGTCTATGACGAGTTGGGATGGCGTCATATCACCACAGATAATGGATTGATCGATAACCGCGTGCAAACACTCCGCGCAATGAGTAACGGTGAAATGTGGATTGGAACCCTGGATGGGGTAAGCATCTTTGATGGCACGGGTTGGAGTTCTCTCACCATACAAGATGGCCTTCCAGGAAATCATATCGAAATCATCTACGAGACAATCGAGGGCGACATCTGGCTTGGTAGCAACGGCGATGGGATCAGTCTCCATCAACCGGAGCGACAGACTCCCCGGGTCCAGATCATCAGTGGTCCACGAGGGATTGTTGGATTCCGCGCCGTGATATTCGTGTTTCAAGGAGGTGACGCCAGTACTCCCAGGGATGAACTGCTCTACTCCTACCGACTCGGCATTCAGGATTGGTCTCCTTTCCGTTCTCAGACGTTCGCAAGTTTCTCCAATCTTGCCGATGGGGAATATCTGTTTTTTGTCCGAGTAAAAGATAAAGCACGGAACATCAGTCGTCCGGTGCAAGTCCGGTTCACCGTCGATGCGGCGGAACCTGTAGCGGTCATACGTGAGCCCGATGAAGGTCAGGTGATCGGTGGGATTTTCAAGATTGTGGGGACTGCTACCGATACGGATTTCCTCGAATATCAGATAGAGGCGGGTCCACAGGTTCCCCGGACTTTCGATACTCCTGTCGAAGATGACGAGTTGGCATCATGGGATACGACATCTCTCATCGATGGTAAGTATAGCATTCGCCTCTCCGTTTGGGACAGTGTGGAGGGCCCGCATGACATATCGCATACCCGCTCGGATACGGTCGATGTCCAGGTGGACAACACCCCACCGACTGTAGAAATCCTCTCACCTCAGCCGGGTTCTCAGCATAGTGGCCCGATTGATATTCAGGCTGTTATGGTCGATCTCCACCTGAGCGAATTCACTTTGAAGGCATCCCAGACATCGCCGGGAGGTACCATGATCACCCATATCATTCAGGCGAAACCTACGACGGGCCAATCAGCCAAACTCCCGGTCACCTGGGATTCAAGCAGCATGGATGGGCCTGTGCAGATTGCTCTGGAAGCCGTAGATGCCGCCGGGAACAGAAGCCAGGATCAGGTGGAGATCCTGCTTGACAATGCGGCGGTTCAACCGGAGGTGCGGATCGACCAACCCGTTGATGGCGATGTCGTGGCCGGGATCGTTGCGATCCGTGGAACGGCCGCAGATCCTGATCTCCAATGGTTTGAATTGACTTACCGTGCCATAGGCCAAGAAAGCTGGATACCGATTCGGCGAGGCAGCACTTCTGTGAACTCTGCCCCGCTTGCATCCTGGGATACCAGGGATGGGATAACTGATGGGGAATATCAGTTACAGTTACATGCGGTGGACACCAACGGCTATGAGAGCCGTCCGATCCTGGTTTCTGTGTCCGTGGATAATACATCTCCAGATTTAGAAATCACGGCTCCCGCTAAAGATAGCGTGATTGCAACCAGTGGACGGCTGGAAATCCGCGGTAGAGTTTATGATCGGCATCTGGAAGAGTACCTGCTGGAATATGCGTCAGCCGCGAATCCGGAGGTGTGGGTCGAGGTGGGCAGAGGTAGTCAGATCAGCGGCGATATCCTGGCCACCTGGAATACGCTGGGCCTGGATGGTGACGTGATTCTCCGCCTGACGGCGAAGGATCGCGCCACCCCCAGCAATACAGCGGTTCTGCTCCACACGATCACATTGGATAGTACGCCCGCAGAAATTGAGATCATCGCCCCCAGTCCAGACCAGATAGTGACCGGTAAGATATCGATTCAAGGCACGGTTGATGATGAGTATTTCCATCGCTATCAAGTGTCGGTAGGCCCAGCCAATGGCCAGCCAACACCGTTGTATATCGACCATCCTGAACAGCCACGCCTCAAGGAAACGCTTGCAGAATGGGATACGGCGGGCCTTGAAGGCCGATTTGAGATTAAAGTGGAGGTATGGGACCAGGCAGGACGTTATGCTCAGCGAACACAGTCGTTGATCGTCGATAACCAACCACCAGAAGCAACCTGGCTGCAACCGAGCGCAAACACCCAGGTCCGAGGCAGCATCCCGTTGATGGGAAGTGCCACAGACGCCAATTTGCAGTATTATGTCGTGGAGTATCGAGATCTCGACGAGGATGCCGAAATCTCGGAGGATCACGTTTGGCGATCCATCACAGAGACACCTGTAACACAGAACGTTCAGGAGGGATTGCTGGCAACCTGGCACACTCAAGACCGGCCAGGAAATTATGTGCTGAGGCTCCACGTGACCGATGTGGTGGGCCATGAGAGTAGCCAGGAACAATTCGTACGGATCCCTGAACCCGTCGATCCCAATCGTGGTGGAACTGTTGCGGACAACAAGGGAGAGACGACATTGATCATCCCTCCCCGGGCTCTCAGTCGCCCCTTTACTGTGACCGTCAACCCTGTTTCAACTCCGAGTGGGGGACCACAAACAGCAATCGTCCGATCTCAGAACTCGTCACCTGCCACTCAGCATCTGTCACCTGTTTATGAACTTCAGCCTGAGATTCGCTTCCCAACGGCGAAGCCAGCGATCCTCGAGATGCGCTCCCCCGATACCGGTCACTCCTGGGGGATCTTCCGTTGGGAGGTAGAGGAGTCAAGCTGGCGTCTTATCGGCGGTACAAGCTCCGGTGGGAGGATCCGGACCCCGATCACACAGTTGGGGATCTTTCAGGTAAGAGAAGTGGACACTCTTCCCGCGCCTGCCGGCGACTTGAAGGATCTCAGATGCCAGCCACGCCAGCTTGCCCCCAGAAGGGGTGAACGGACAGCGATCAGCTTCTACCTCGGTTCTGAGCAACCCGTAGATGCATTCGTATTCAACAGTGCGGGGCGTTTACTTCGGACGATTATTCAATCCAAAACGCTATCCCCCGGAGGCAATGTCGTTTTCTGGGATGGGCGGGATGAGCAGGATCGACCGGTCGCTAGTGGCCCCTATCTTGTGGTTGTGCAGGTCGGAAACAAGCGTTTGCAGCAAGGAGTCATCGTGTGGAATCAATAGCGCATCGTCTGGTGATCGCCGTCCTTCTTTTTCTCTGCATCCGATCAAGCAGCGCCCTTGAGATGCTACCGACGACTCCCCGCGCGTTGGCCCTCGGAGAAAGCTACGTGGCACTCGCAGAAGATGCGCAGAGTATCCTGTGGAACCCCGGAGCTGTTTCCAGAGTGCGCAGATACGTCTTTGAATCTGCCTATGCGAACCTTTTTCAGTGGCTGCGTTCGAGTCGCCTCAGCGGAATACTACCGGCATCTCCCAGATTAGCACTCGGATTTGA
>JAJRTO010000486.1 GCA_024278235.1 Candidatus Poribacteria bacterium | reverse complement strand
GAGACGACGCACCATGTTCGCGACGCCCTCACTCATGACCTTCATCGCCAAGCCCCGATCCTGCTGCTGAAGCTCACGAATGTCCGCACCACCCGCCCGGGCAACGTCAGCATTGGGGACATCGGGTTGGATGAGTGTATTAGGCTCAAATATCCCCGTGTCCAGTGCTAATGTCTTGTGCCCACGGGCTTCAATGATGTCCTTGATAAAGGCGTATTCTTCGCCCTTCGTATCGAAGGCTCCCATGATGAGGATAATCTTTGACATATCGATACCCCTCTCTGCATCCATGATACCAAATACACGTGCTGTCTCCCGCTACGGAGCCGTGCCCATGATATCATAGGCCATCAGAGCATCCCCGTGGCGGATGTACAGTCGACCATCACTGATGACAGGATGCGCCCAGTGAGGGCCTTTACCTTGCGTGATCCGGAATGTACTCACAACGTTGAACTTCTCCGGAGATGCGGTCACGAGCGCAACGTTGCCTTTTTTCTCTTCATAGCAATAGAGCATCCCGTCGGCTGCGATGATGGATCCCTTCGTGTGCCATTTTTCCTCGTATTTCACCTCACCCGTTTCCCAGTCCAGGCAGACCCAGTTCCCGTTTTTGTTGTTGAGCCAGTTGGCACCATAGATATAACCGTCCACGCGAACCACCCCTCCGTGGTGGCAGTCCAGTGTCGAATCGTACCACAAGACCGAAGCGTTCGCGCCATCTTCTGAGAGTTCAAGCATTACGCCGACATGATCGTAGCCGCTGGTAACGTAAATGCGCCCCTCATGGTAGAGCGGCGTCACCGGATTGATGTCCTTGCCGCCTTTTGGAGGAGGAATCTGCTTGTAGTTTACATTCCATGCGATGGTGCCATCCTGTACATCGATGCCGAGAATATAAGTTCCTGTCACGGTAACAATGAACTTCTTACCCCCCCTTTCGATCCATATCGGAGAGGTATAGCCACTCTGATCGCCAAGACTTTCACTCGCCCAGACGGTTTCGCCTGTGCGCTTGTCCAGTGCCACCACGGTCGTTTGCGGCCCGCAGGGGGTGTAAATCACCTTATCGTCCACGACAAGGGGCGATTCAGCAGTGCCCCAGGAGCCCTGCTTCCCTTCAAATTTCTTGAAAGCATCGACATACCAACGGATGTCACCTGATGCCGCATCCAGACAGACCACTTCGCCCATGCCACTGATCACGTAAACGGCATCGCCATCCACGGTCGGTGTGGTACGGGCCTCCGGGAAGGACTTCTTCCAGGCTTTTCCATAGGTTTTCTGCCACTTCAGATTACCGTCGAGATCATACGCTGAAAGCATCTCCTTTTTGCCGAGGATACCAGTGATATAGAGCATCCCGTTGGCGATAGATGGAGACGAAAACCCCTTCCCGACGGCCTCTACGGACCACAATAATTCAGGCCCTTCCTCAGGCCATTGTTTGAGTAGCCCCGTTTCCTGGGAAACACCGCTCCGATCAACTCCCCGCCACTGCGGCCAGTCCGCAGATTCAGCATGCAAAGCGAGCCAAGAGAAACAAAGACCAATAGATAGAAACAATGCAAGATGTGTTGTTCGCATCAACCGATTTCCCTCCGAAATTATTTGTTGTCAGACGATTGTCGATGGCCAATTTTCGATTCTTCGATTTGGGTGTTTCCTTAATCTATCATACCCCGGCCGGAGTGTCAAGTGATCCCGGAATTGCATATCCGCCGTCCTCTTGGTTATAATTAAGATGTGCCCGATCTTCATCATTGAGAGCACGGCAGCTTGCATCGGAAATGTCCCTAAATCGAGGAGCACAGACCAGCGGTTGGAAATCACTCGCTGTTACGGATAGAACCATGGCCCGCAGACGTCGATCACGCAAGTATCTTAAACTGACCAATGTACTCAGTGATACAGAGTACGAATCTGTGCTGGATCAGGCCAATGAATACCTGCAATCGTATCTGAGACGCTGGCAAGTAGAACCCGACGGCAGGCAAACAGAGTTGATGGAATGGCTGATGGAACTGGTTTGCCTCTATCAGAAGGAACATCAGCAGCATCCGCGAACCGATCTACCCGAATTTGCGCGATTTCATGGTGCCCCTTACGATAGGCTGTTGGCACATGTCGATCTCAGCACAAACGAGATCGACTCAGGAATTAGCCTCGCCTACTACAGTCGACCGGATATCCAGAAGGAACTGGCACGGCATGCAGAGGAACGCCAGATTCTACTGCATTACAATGGGCCCTATCTTTGGGGGTTCCGAACCCAAAATGATATTGTACCACTGGCGTTCTGGATATTGCACAGAACGGGACGTTGGCCTTCTTTTCATGCAAGTGTTGCGCGCTACGATGAATTGGGGCAGTCGCGGCATGATGTCATTTTTGAGATCGACCATGAAACAGAAGATTGGCGTGTCTGTTTTAACCTCACTCGCCCGGTCATCCGACTTCTGCGCCGAGAAGGGATCCCATTTCGCATTAAGTTCAGTGGAAATGCCTCTGCTCATATCATTATTCCCGCTGAAGTGCTCCCTGGCGAACGTAACGGTTACCATGCTGGACTGTATAGCTTTGTCCGTGCCCACCTCAAGCAAAGCGAATCGCTCGATATGACTTTCCAGGAAGATCCTCATCATCTATTGCGCTTACCTTACGCGCTCAATGAATTTACAGGACTGGCGAGTATCCCTATCCCGGAGGAAGCCTTTGACTCTTTCTCACCTGCTCAGGCACGGCCTGACAGGGTAGAGATCACTCCGAATTGGTGGCCTATACCACCTGAAGTTTGTCGGGAAGGTCAAGAGGCGTTAAAAGAGGTGGTAGGTTGATCGGCAGGAAGAACGACGACATCTCGAGGGCGGACATCGATGACCACATCTCGGCCGGGTTCTCTGGCTTCCTGGCCGGGGTTATGTAGCACAGCCTTTAATTCGATCCCCTGGTCCAATTGCAGCATATACTCCTCGATATTCCCCAGATAAGTTAAAGAGGTGATCTTGGCAGCAAATTGATTCGGCGCATCCTGAATAGGGGTGTCATTGATGTGAATCGCTTCTGGGCGTATTGAGCAACTGACAGCAACCTCTGGATCATGCTTGTCGCTTATTACCGAGGAATAGATGCGGCCTATCGGGGTTTCGACGACTCCTTCGCGGCCATTTCCTCCCACGAATTTCCCATCGATGAAGTTCGTCTCGCCAATGAATCCGGCGACAAACCGATTTGAAGGCATGTTATAGACCTCTCGAGGGGCTCCTATCTGTGCGATTTCGCCGTCATTCATGACCGCCATGCGATCCGCGAGAGATAGTGCCTCCGTCTGATCATGGGTCACATAAACGGAGGTAATCCCCGCTTCCGAATGAATCCGTTTGATCTCGCGCCGCATCTCCAGACGGAGTTTGGCATCCAGATTGCTGAGGGGTTCATCCAATAGAAGCACATCGGGCTGGATCACCAGGGCTCGCGCCAGTGCGACACGTTGCTGTTGACCTCCCGAAAGTTGGTTGGAGGTGCGATCCGCATAGGCACGCATCTGCACGATTTCGAGTGCCTCCATAACCCGCATTTTCTTTTCATTTGCATCGATTCTGCGTACATTCAGGCCATATTCCACGTTCTGGTAGACCGTCATATGAGGCCAAAGCGCGTAATTCTGGAACACCATGCCCGTATTACGACGGTGCGGGGGAACCCCATTCATCAGTCGGTCATCGAAAAGTAACTGACCGCTATCGGGTTGGTAGAACCCTGCAATCGTACGTAAGCACGTGGTCTTACCACAGCCTGACGGCCCCAGCAGGAAAAAGAGTTCGCCACGGGCAATATCCAGAGAGACATCATTGAGGGCGACGACATCCCCAAAACGCTTGGTCGTGTGTTGTAGATGGACTTCAACAGACATGGATATTCCTCAAAAAAAGGAGCCACAGATTCTGAGAATCTGTGGCTCCTTTTTCAGCATTGAGCAGAAGAAACTTACTCTTTGGCACGGGTTGTGAAGGTGATTGTTACATCGCCCGCCGCGTTACCCGCTTTATCTGTTGGAGCCGTAGCTGTGATGACATAGGTTGTCTCAGCAGTCAGAGCACCGCCTTTACCAGCCGATAGGACTGCTGTTGCGCCATCGTCTTCCCAGGAAACGGACCAGGGCAGTGCATCGCCGCCATCAGGGGCGATCGAGATGACACGACTTGCAGTGGTATCCAATGCTTCGTTGAAGTGCAGCTTGATCTCTTCAAGACCTTCGTACTCGACATCTTCGTCGCCATCAGCCACAGGTTCAGAAGAATCGAGAACTGGTGGGTCGTTATCGACCGCTGTGATATTGAGGGTTAGAGTCGCAGACCCTCCATCACCACCGGTCCATTCAATGTTGAGTGTCTGAGAGCCGGTAGAGAGTGACAATGCCGACAGATCAACTTTGACGTTCTTCGCAGCGGTAAATTCAACACCATTGACGGTGACGGAATCCGGGGCGATGTCAAAGCTGAGGGTAACTTCACCATTCGCTGCAATATCGCTACCATCTTCTGGAGCGGTCTTCGTCAATTGCGGCGTAGCAGCAGCATCGTCATCATCATCACCGCAGCCAATGAAACCAACCATCGCGACTGCAAATAGAACTACCATCAACCATGCTGAGGTTTGAAATAATTTTTGCATCTCCTTCAACTCCTTCAGTTAACCTGATTTTGGATGATCATCCAAGTTGCGAGAATCAGCCTCACAACACGTAGAAGTTAGTTTTGCCCAGAGTTGGGCTTGCACTGCCCAAACGTCACTATCGTTTGAAAGCCGTTCGCACAGAGCCTCGACGATTTTACCGCAACGTTCAGTCATACGCTAATTGCGCAATGCAGTGTTCCGCACATCCCTCCCGTGCCAATTTTTGAGATGGTTGCCTCCCTGATTTCCAGATACATAGCAACAATCCCTGGGCTCAAACGCTATTGTAGCAAAGTTGGTTGCGTTTGTAAAGTAAAATCTTCACCCTTTTCTTTTGACACAGAAACAAGTTGAAATAGATCAGGCGATTTGCCCTGTTCGTGAAGCCGATCCGATTGACGGATTTCTTCGCAAACTGATATGATACCTGAAGATACACATCCGAGGTCCAGAAACTGCACCCCATCTAGCTGGCTGTAGATCCCCGCCGATGTACTACACAGAATAACGGGTTTCCCTTGCTGTTGTGCAAAACGAGCAGCATGCCACGCTCCTCGCTGTCCCTCGACAACAAAGACGAGGCACGCCAAACCACTAATGAGGCGATTCCGTCTCACCAGATTTGCGGCGGAGATCTGCGTGGGCCAAATGTGTTCACTGACAAGGACACCGCGGCGCATCATATGTGCCGCCAGTGGCCGTTGCATGAATGACACGAGATCCTGGCCCGGGATACCCACGGTATCCCCCCCGCTATTCAAAACCACACGATGAGCCATCTGATCGATCCCAACCGCCAGTCCACTGACAACGACAAACTTCTGCTCGACGAGCACAGCAGCTATCTCGTGAACCAGATCGATGCCTCTTCCTGTTGGCCTGCGCGTACCTACCACCGCTGCCGCAGGACGCTGCAAGATTCCAGGTTCACCACAGTAGCCCAACAAGATGGGAGGATCTGAAATCCAACCGAGCCTCTCAGGGTAGGCTGATTCACCCAGACGAACAACCTGGATGCCATGTTGCCGCAACATACGAAGATAGCAAACGCACGCTGTAAGCTGTCTCCTGGAATCCAAAATCGCCTGGGCAAGTTGGATATTGAACGTCGGTAAGCGTGCAATTTCAACCAGCGGCGCCCGCCAGATAGCTTCGGGGGATCTAAAGCGCGTATACAATCGCTTCAATCGCCGTGAACCCAGATTCTCAACCTGGCTCAATGCTAACCATCCGGCTCGATGCTCAACGTCCATCATACCCGCCAAATCCCGTCAATGCTGCGTTTCTGGCCTGACGATGTGTGAGTATAGCACATTTACAGGAGGTTTGCAACAAAAAATCTGCGTCACAGTACCCCTTGCGAAATCCAAATGCACGTGGTACTATAAGCGAGTTTCAGACACTGTTTTCAAACTTGTAGACTGTGAGGTCGCATGAGCCATCGAGAAATTCGGAGATCTTCCAAACTCAAGATCGGATGCTTTGTTCCGGCTGTCGGCCTTACGGCGATCATCCTGTTCCTTCTGCTCTTTCCTCATCAACCACAATGGAATCGTCTCCGCGATCTTCCGACGCTTGGCATCTGCTCGAAACGTTTGAGTCGTGAGATCCTTGATCGTTCACTGGAAATTGGCACGCAGTTCATGCTAAATAATCAGAAACCGGAGGGGAACTTCAACTATGAATACCATTGGATTCGGCAAAAACAGAATCCAGAAGACAGCCAAGTCCGTCAAGCCGGTGCCCTGTGGGGCTTGACGCTGATCTATCAAGATCGTCCAACGCCAGTGGTGGCGGAAGCCATTGAAAAAGCCCTGGCCTTCTTCGAACGGCTCTCAAGGTTGACCCCTGATGGTGCGCGTTACATCGTGTATCCCGGCGATTCTGTCAATTCTACAGGCACAGTTGCCCTTTGTGCCCTGGCTCATATCGATTATCTCCGCGCTGTTGGCCCACAATTATCGGATACAAAATATCAGAAGTACCAGCAGCATCTGGATGAATACCTCAAGTTCCTGGTAAATGCCCGCACAGACGAAGGGGTTTGGTATCGATACTATCGTATCGAGGATGGCCAACCTTTCGGCGAGCACACACCTTACTTCGATGGTGAATCGCTACTTGCACTGGTCAAGGCTGCGAAATATCTTGGGAGAGATGCTCTCAAAAGCGTCGCGCTGGATGCGGCTCAGATGGGCTATCGCATCAACATCCGGGACGCTCTGCGAGCGCATCCCGATTCCAGAATAACGAAAGGTTACTACCAGTGGAGTTCCATGGCCTTCTTTGAACTCGCCACGAGTGGATGGCCAGACACAGAGAAATACGGGGACTATGTATTGGATCTCGCGGACTGGATGATCGATGTCCACAGAACCCTGCAACGCACCCGTAATACGGCCTATGCTTATGAGGGGATCATCCATGCCTATGAGTTGGCTGTTCAACGCCAGGACACAAAGCGGACCAAGAAACTTGCATGTGTGATCGATACAGGGCTTGAAAAGCTCACCTCATGGCAGGTGGGAGGGCCGATCCCCAATAAGTTCATCCGGCAACATGGCACAGACGATCCGTTGGCACTGGGTGGGGTACAGAATCATCGCAGTCAGCCGACCCTACGCATCGATGTCACTCAACATCAGATGCATGCCGTAATCCTCGCACGTCGATATGTGTACAAACAATGAAGCTGATCCCCTCCAAGAAGATCCTCCGATGGTCAGGCATCCTGCTTTTGGTACTCCTTCTACTCGGAATCGGCGGTGGCTATTATCTGACGCACCGATACCGTAGGGAGTGGAACTATTGGCAAAACCTTCCACGTTCCGTGAAGCGGTTGGCTATCGAACTTGAAATAGAGCGTGTGATTCACCGTCTTTTCCCGCCGACCCCGGTTCCTGAACGCTACGCACATGTGACCGCAGATGCCCTCGAACAGCGTATGCGTCTTGGCGCAGATTGGCTGTTGGGGATGCAAGAACCATCCGGGCGTTTCCAATATTGGTATCAGCCCACAGAGGATCGGTTCAGCCATAAAAGCACCGACAATTTCTTACGTCAAGCAGGGACATCATTCTCATTGACGCTCGTCTATGAGATGACAGGAGATGGACGTTATCTGGAGGGAGCACGTGCAAACCTCCGTTACTTGTCTCAGTTTATGAAACTGCGAGACGGTGACAAAGCCTACTTCCTTTTTAAGGGCAAAGCCAAGCTTGGTTGGATCAGTCTTCCCATGCTAACGATGCTTAAGATACGATGTCTGACGGGAAGCACTGAGTACGATGGGACGTTGAAGAAACTGGCGAATATGATCCTGTTTCTGCAAGAAAAATATGGGACAGGACAGTATAAGAGTACCTACATTTATCTTGGTGATTATGAATATGAGAAACATAAGGGGTGGGAAAGCAGGATATACCCGGGGGAGGCTCTGTTCGCTCTCGCCGGTATGTATCACGCCTTCGGCGATCCGAAGTACAAGCAAAGCATGGATTGGGCGTTTGAATTCTATTCCGCAAAGAAACGGTGGAGGCATCACGCCTTCCTCTCCTGGACCATCTCGGCGTTCACCTCCCTCTATGATCAGACGCAGGAATCGAAGTATGCCGATTATGTGGTTCAGTTGAGCGATCATCTGTTGACACAGCAAAATCTCGACAGTGATGATGAGGTCTATGGGAGCTTTCACGGGCTACCTTCTGCCAACACCGGGAGCTACCTGGAAGGGCTGGGGGATGCCATTCACCTTGTTCATTCGACAGGCGATCAGAAACGGTGGCAGCGTTATCGGGCACACGCCCGGATGGGATACCGCTGGCTTTTCCTGCTACAATACACAGAGGATGAACTGAACGATCTGAAACGTCCTGAAATCGCTTTCGGAGGGATCCGCCAAAGTCTGTTTGAAAACCAGTTACGTATCGATAACACTCAGCATGCTATCAGCAGTTTCGCCCGAGGACTGCGCTACGTTTTTGGGAAGCAGCCTGCGAGGGCGCACGGTCATGCGCCCTGCAGCACAAAACAGCATTCGTTTGACAAGAGGACTGATTAGTAATCAGCTTTCATCTTTCCCCAGGAGGTTGCCAACTTATCTTTGGCATCCACGGCCAATGACTGCTTCGTGAGCAGCTTTGCATCACCAATAGAAGCGTGATCGCAGCCTGCTCCATCTCCACCCTGGCTGATTTCAATGAGCAATTCCTGCGCGCCAGCGGGAATGTCAAACTCGACAAAGACAGGAGCTACATTTTCACCGTTGTCGCTTCCTGGCAGTACATCCGACTTGAACATGACTTTCCCGTCAACGGAGAACTTGAAGTCGCTGGTTCCACCAACGCCACAGCCCGCGGGATCTTTCTCATCTGACATACCGACCCAGCCTTCGAACTTTACCCAATCTCCACCGGTCAGAGCGTAGGCAATGGTAGCAGCGGCATGTGTGCCAATCCCTCGTGGGAAATACACCCCACCGATCACGATCTCGTTGCGTGTCCCGCCACCTTCACCGATAGTCATGTTATCTGCGTCAATCGGGCCGCCCCATCCGGTCCATAGTG
>JAJRTO010000485.1 GCA_024278235.1 Candidatus Poribacteria bacterium | reverse complement strand
CAGCGGGAATCGGTCAGCCATTATAATACCCAATGCCGTTTAGAATGGCGGGCTTACATCGCCAGGGACCAGGGAAGGTGAGAAAACGGGAAAGTGAGACTTGTACTCTCTCACTCTCTCACTCTCTCACTCTCTCACTTTCTCACCTGACAGGAAACTGTACGTTGCAGAGTATTTGAATGATCGCATCCAAATCTTTGACGCTCGGGGAAAGTCACTGGGAGCTGTGGGCAGATGGAAGCAATGCCCTTGCGTGGGATGCTTGCCAACAGCTACCATCAGCGTCGTATAGGTCTGAGCAAGTGTCCGCTTCGTCCGGGACGGTTGCGTCTGGGCCTTGTGGATAGGAGCAACTTCGGGGGGTATCTGGCCAGTGTGCTGGAAATCATCGGTATCGAGAGCTTCCTGATGGCTAGTGCAAACCAGGACGGATAGGTTGACAACCGGGGGTGATGATTGTATAATAAACCTACTTTTCATGTGGTCGTGAAATCGGTCGTTATAGAGGAACAGGATGGAAACAGCAGGACTTTCAGCAGAAGAACAACTCGAAATCATTCGTGGCGGGGTTGCTGAGATCATCCCGGAGGATGAGATGCTCCAGAAGCTCAAAAGATCCCGGGACACAGGCAAGCCGCTGCGAATCAAACTGGGGATCGATCCAACTTCTCCCGACATCCACCTCGGATTTGCTGTTGTGCTCAGAAAGCTGCGGCAGTTTCAAGATTTGGGTCATGAAGTTTGCCTGATTGTCGGAGATTTCACCGCGATGATCGGAGACCCGAGTGGCAAGAACAAGACACGTCCCATGCTTTCCCGAGAAGAAGTAGAGGCCAATGCAAAGACCTACCAGGAGCAACTCTATTGTATTCTCAATCCGGAGCAGACCTCCCTCTATTTCAATGGGGACTGGCTTGGCGAGATGAAATTTGCTGATGTGATCCAACTCACCGCCAAGTATACCGTAGCGCGGATACTCGAACGCGACGATTTTGCGAATCGACTGGCTGAGAACAAACCCCTGAGCATGCATGAGATCCTTTATCCGCTGTGTCAAGGATATGACTCAGTGGCGATTCAAGCTGATGTCGAAATGGGTGGAACTGACCAGAAATTCAACAACCTCGTTGGCCGAGATCTCCAGCGTGCTCACGGCCAAGACCCTCAAGTTGTCATTGTGATGCCTCTTTTGGTAGGCACAGACGGCGTCGAGAAGATGAGCAAGTCTCTCGGTAATTATATCGGCATTACCGAATCGCCGCGCGATATCTATGGCAAGGTGATGTCCATTCCAGACGATGTGATCATCCAGTATTTTGAGCTTGCAACAGATGTTCCTGCGGATGAAATTCGCCGGATAGAACGCGGTTTGCGGGAAAACCCAAAGGCAGCGAAGCAACGTCTCGCGCGTGAAATCGTGACTCTCTACCATGACTCGGAGGTGGCGAAGGCTGAAGAGGCAGAATTCAACCGGGTTTTCAGTAAGGGTGAATTGCCCACCGATGTCCCTGAACGATCTGTCCCTCCTTCCGCTTTGAAGGATGGCAAGATCTGGATCGTCCGCTTACTCGCAGAACTCCGGATGGTTGACAGCAACCGAGAAGCACGTCAGCTTATTCAACAAGGCTCTGTCAGCATCGATGGCGAAAAGATTCAGGATCCCAATCTGGATCTGACGATTCCATCAGGGGCTATCTTGAGAGTTGGGAAACGCCGTTTTGCGAAATTGATCTTTGAATAACCTCTTACAACAGGAAGGACCAGGAATTGGCAACACCATTAGAAGAATGGGTAGAAGAACAGGCCAGATTGACCAAACCGGACAAGATATATTGGTGCGACGGGTCCGAGGAAGAAGCTCAGCGGCTCATTGAGATCGGAATGGAAAAAGAGACCGTAGCAGGTCGCCCCGTTTTCTATGAATTGAATCAGAAAAACTTTAAGAACGCTTTCCTGCATCGAAGTCATCCAACGGATGTCGCACGGACAGAGAAGTCCACGGTCATCTGTTATGATGATAAAGTGACGGCAGGCCCGAACAATAACTGGATGGATCCAGCCGAAGCCAAGCAGATGTTGACTAAACTGTCTGATGGTTCGATGAAAGGCCGAACGATGTATGTTCTGCCCTTTGTCATGGGACACCCGGATTCCCCCTATTCGAGAGTATGTGTCCAACTTACCGATATTTCCTACGTTGCTGTCAACATGCGGATCATGACGAGACTTGGCAAGGATATTACTGAAAGAATCGGGAATCGGGATGACTTCCTGAAGGGGATCCACACCATCGGCAATTTCAACAAGGATGACCGCTATATCGTCCATTTTCCTCAGGAAGATCTGGTATGGAGCGTGAACTCGGGTTATGGAGGAAACGCGCTTCTTGGTAAGAAATGCATCTCTCTCAGACTGGCATCCTGGAAGGGCTATCATGAGGGATGGCTTGCAGAGCATATGCTGATTCTTGGGGTTGAGGATCCGAACGGGCAGATAACCTATATCGCCGCAGCCCTGCCAAGTGCGTGTGGAAAGACAAATCTTGCTGTCATGCAATCCAAGTTGCCCGGATACAAAATCTGGACCCTGGGGGATGACATCGCATGGCTCAACGTCGGCCCGGATGGTCGATTGTGGGCGATCAATCCGGAGGCCGGATTCTTTGGAGTTGCGCCGGGCACTTCCTATTCGAGCAACCCAAATATGATGGATACCCTCAAGGCGGGTCAGTTCTTCCCAACACTTTTTACAAATGTTGCTTATGACATCGATACAGGTGAACCCTGGTGGGAAGAGAAGGATGATCGACCTGCGAATCTTCTCGACTGGCAGGGGAATCGGTGGCATGCTGACTCCGGTACGACAGCAGCACATCCCAACTCCAGATTTACCGTCTCCATCACTCAGACACCCACGCTCTCCAGCGAATTCGAGAACCCCAGGGGCGTTCCCATCTCTGCGATACTCTTTGGCGCTCGCAGAACGGACACCGTGCCGCTCGTGACAGAAGCGTTCGACTGGACGAATGGCGTATTTGCCGGTGCACGGATGGGATCAGAAACAACGGCTGCCGCTGCCCTCAAAGTGGGCGCGCTCCGCAGAGATCCGATGGCAATGCTCCCCTTCTGTGGTTACAATATGGGCGACTATTTCGGGCATTGGTTGCGCTTTGAGGAGCGATTGACCCATCCACCGAAGATCTTCTCCATCAACTGGTTCCAGCGCGACGAGGGAGGTAAATTCCTGTGGCCCGGATTCGGTGACAATGTGAGAGTCTTGAAGTGGATTGTAGATCGCGTCAACAACTCCTGTGGAGCCCAGGAAACCCCAATAGGGCTTGTGCCCAACATGCAAGATCTCCCCCTGGATGGACTGGATGTCAGCACGGAACAGATGAGCGAATTGCTCGCGGTTGATCGTGACCAATGGCGGGCAGAATTGGAAGGGATCAAAGCGAATTTCGAGAAGTTTGGCGATAGACTCCCCTCTGAACTATGGGCTGAATATCACAAACTGCAAGATCAGCTAAGCAAGTTTCAATAAAGGTTGTTCAGTAGGTAACGCTTTTGTAAACAGGTACCGAAATCACGGGAGACGGGAAGATGCGAAAGTGGGAATTGGCACGTTTTCACGCCTTCCCCTCTTCCCGTCTTCCCGTCTTCCCGTCTTCCCCCCTTCCCCCCTTCATGTCGTCGCTGAAGGGATTTGAAAAACGTTAGCTACTGATAATAAAGGTTGTAGATTGCTGAACGGGCGAGCCGTCCGTTCTACGGCTGAAAACGGACGGCTGAGCGTTCTTTTCCGAAAAGAATGGCAGGTGAACTCAACGAGGGTATGCATTGCGGCGTGGTGATCCCCGCCTTCAACACGGCATCTATCATCGGCGAAGTTGTTGAGAGAGTGCAGCGTCATACGCCCAGGGTTTTGGTTGTCGATGACGGATCCTGTGATAGAACGTATTGGGAGGCCAACAACGCAGGAGCAACGGTCTTGCGCCATCATGAGAATCGTGGTAAAGGGCGTGCTCTGAGAACCGGGTTCGCCTGGGCACTTGAACAGGGCTGGGATCCCGTGATCACGCTCGACAGCGATGGGCAACATGACCCCGCAGAAATCCCACGGTTTCTCAAATGCTATGCCAGGCAAGCCGCCGACATTGTGCTTGGGGTGCGCATCCTATCCTACCATCGGATGCCCCCACACCGCCGTGCTAATAACCGTCTGATCTCAGCCGTAGGAAGTTGGTTGTCCGGGCAGAAGATCCCCGATTTTCAGACAGGCTACCGATTGATCCGGGCTGAAGTGCTACGATCTGTGCAACTCACCACAGAACGCTATGAAACAGAGGCCGAACTGCTCATCAAGGCAGGACGCCTCGGCTTTCATATTGCGATGATCCCGATCCGAGCCATCTATCGAAATGAAATCAGCTACGTGAAGCCGCTTCGTGAGATGCGGCTTTTTACGTGTCTGTTGATACGAAGTCTGATCCGCAGTTAGCGCAGAAACACGTCTCCTATGATCCTACTGACCAATGACGATGGCATCCATGCCGAGGGACTCAGATGTCTGGAAGATGCTCTCTCATCCCTCGACGAAGTGTGTGTGGTTGCACCTGATAGAGAACGAAGCGCCATCAGCATGGCGATCACACTCCACCAGCCAGTTGCCATCAAACCCCACGGTTCATACCGTTATGCGATAGATGGGACCCCTGTTGATTGTGTCCACGTTGCACTCGGCGCGATCCTGGAAGAACCGCCGAAGTTGCTTGTCTCTGGTATCAATCATGGGGCCAATCTGGGACAGGATGTCCACTACTCTGGAACGCTTGCTGCTGCTATCCAGGGGACATTCTTCGGTCTTCCCTCGTTTGCGGTCTCTCTCGTTATGGAGCAGGGAGAACACTTCGACACAGCGGCTCACGTGGCCTTGCGTATCGCAAAATCGATACTCGATAATGGGCTGCCGGATGGTCGACTGCTCAATGTGAATGTCCCCGACTGCCCTCTCCCGGAATTAGGGGATATTGCGATCACTCGCCAGGATCTGGGGGTCTACGATGCGCGTGCGCATGCAGACGCCGATAGACCAACGCATTACTGGATCGGCGGGGAGCGCCAAGCCCCAGCGGATCCGAGCAACACAGATTTAGAGGCCATCTGTCGGAAGTGCGTTTCCGTCATGCCGATTCAACTCGACCTGACAGATCACGACATGTTGAAGACGTTGACAGAATGGTTCTGAGACCTGGATAGCGGTAGAAAGGGGGCCTTTTGGGCCGAGAAGAACTTGCAGCGTGGTTGAGTCAACACGGACTTCCCCCGGAATTGATCGTGCTGCTATTTGCGATGGTCCCTATTTTTGAACTACGTGGCGCCATCCCAGTAGCACATTTCGTGTTTGCGCTTCCAGCCTGGCAGACGTACCTGATTTCAGTGATTGGGAACCTTGTTCCGGTGCTTCCCATCCTCTGGTTACTCGATCCGACATCCCGATGGCTGATGCGGCATTTTCGATTCATGGAACGATTCTTTGACTGGCTATTTGATCGCACACGCCGTCGAACAGAGCAGAAAGTCAAGAAGTATGGAGCGCTAGGGCTCATGCTGTTCGTCGCCATCCCACTTCCCGTGACGGGTGCGTGGACAGGTTGCGTCGCTGCGTTCGTCTTCGGTATCCGTATCCGATCGGCATTTCCACCAGTAGTTGCCGGCGTGCTGATAGCAGGTGTTGTGGTCAGTATCCTGACCTATGGTGTCTCGGCGGTAGCAAGTTTCCTGGGCTAAGTCTGATATGAAAACCATCGGCATCATTGCGAACTTATCCATCGAAAAAGCATCTGTCGTTGTCAATGAACTCGTCGGGTGGTTGGTCCGTCAGGAACTCCGGGTTATCCTGTCCGAAGATCAGGCGAAGATGCTCGATCAACCCTGTTTCAAATGCACTCCGGAGCAGATGGTTGATCAAGCCGATACCCTTGTGGTACTTGGCGGCGATGGAACGTTGTTGCGCACAGCGCATATCGCAGGGATCGAACAGGTTCCCATCCTGGCCGTGAATCTCGGACATCTGGGCTATTTCACCGAAGTTACCCTCGATGAGATGTATCCTGCCCTCCAAAGGGTGCTTGACCACCAATTTGAACTTGATAAGCGCATGATGCTCTCAGTCCATGTTCAACGTGGCGATCACATAGTGGTCGTTGGGGATGCGCTCAACGAAGTGGTCATTCAGGAACTCGTGCATCTGGTGCACCTTGATACCTGGATCAACGATGAATTTCTTGCGCACTATGTTGCCGATGGATTGATCGTTGCCACGCCAAGTGGTTCGACGGCGTATTCGCTCTCAGCCGGCGGCCCGATAGTCCATCCCAGTCTGGACGTTATTATCCTCTCACCGATCTGTCCATTTACCCTCGCAATGCGTCCTTTTGTCGCCTCCGGAGAATCCCACATCCGCGTTATTCCTGAAAAAGGGTACGAGGACATGCTCATTGCTATTGACGGACAACAGCGTTATCCCCTGGAATCGGGAGATACGGTCTGCATTTCCCGTTCAGCCAAGACGATTCAACTGATCCGTTCCCAACAGCGCAGTTATTATGAGGTATTGCGTGACAAACTCAAGTGGGGCCAGAATCCGGGGACAATATCGGCCTAAAGATGAACCATGATCCAGGCATTGCATATCAAGAACCTGGCAGTGATTGAAGATCTGGAATTCGAGTTCTCGGCCGGACTCAATGTGCTCACAGGAGAAACAGGTGCCGGCAAGTCGATTATCCTGAACGCATTGGGGCTGGTTCTCGGAGAACGCGCCTCCGTAGACATTGTGCGTACAGGAACCCCCAAGGCGTTTGTCGAGGCAGTTATTGATATTCGCGATTGCACGGAGTTGCAGACCTTTCTCAAAGAGGAGGAATTGCTGGAAGCGGTCGACATGGATCTGATCCTATCCCGGCAAATCTCGGCATCGGGGCGCAGTCGCTGCCAGGTCAATGGACATCTTATCCCTGTGAATATCCTCAGACGCATTGGGAACATGCTGGTCGACATTCATGGACAACATGAACATCAATCACTCCTCCATCCTGAGTTGCACCTGGAGCTTGTGGATGGCTACGGAAATCTTACTCAAAGGCGCCGTGCCATCCACCAACGCTACTCTGAAATTCAATCTATGCGAGCAGAGTTGCGCGATCTCGAACAGGCTCGTAAAGAAAAGCTACGAGAGAAGGAACTCCTCGAATTCCAAGTTGATGAACTGAACGAAGCGGATCTTCAAGAAAATGAAGAGGAAAAACTGGAAATCGAGAATCAACGTCTGTCGAATGCTCAGAAGCTCTCGGAGACGGCTGACCGCCTCTACAGTGCCCTACGCAACGACGGAGGTATCCTGGACAATCTGAAGACGATGATGCCAGATATGCTCCATTTATCCCAGATCGACAAGAGTATGGCGGAGATCAACAGAAGATTCGAAGAAACGTTCTACGAAGTAGAAGATATTGCTCAACAGTTGCGGATCTATCGGGATCAGGTCGAATTCAATCCGCAGCGGTTGGAAGAAGTCGGGAACCGGTTGGACCTGATCTATCGGTTGAAGCAGAAATACGGTAAGAGCGTCCGTGAGATTCTGGAGTACCAACAGCAGGCGATGCATACATTGCAAGAACTCTCGGTGAGTTCAGAACGCATCGCCGCGTTGAAACGTCGCATCCAGGAGAGAATCGAGCATACGAGTGAGCTTGCGATGGCACTTTCCAAAGCACGGCAAAAGTGTGCAGCGGATCTTGAGTTGCTTATTGAGAAGGAATTGCATGAACTGGCGATGGAGAAGACAACGTTCAAGGTAGACGTTGCACAACGTGTTTCAGAACGAGAACGACGCACGGTGTTGGGACCAACGGGTATCGACCAGATCGAATTTCTGATCTCTCCCAATGTGGGAGAAGAACTCAGGCCCCTATCCCGGATCGCATCAGGAGGGGAGATCTCTCGCATGATGCTTGCGCTTAAAACGGTATTAGCGCAAATTGATGAAGTTCCAACGTTGCTTTTTGATGAGATCGATGCTGGCATTGGTGGACGTACGGCAAGGGTCGTGGGAGAGAAACTCAGACATCTGGCGCGGAGGCGTCAGGTTCTGTGCATCACT
>JAJRTO010000484.1 GCA_024278235.1 Candidatus Poribacteria bacterium | reverse complement strand
GTAACAACGATCCGTTGGATTCGCAGCATAGTTTTCTGATTCAAGTTCTTCTGTATGGATAAACTCCTGACGAATCCCAATCAGGGCGGCCAATTCTGTTGAGGCGGCCAATTCTCTCGCAGGATAGGATTCCGAGATAGCTGTGACAGCAATCGCACGATCTCCAAGCACGTCATAGGCGGCTTTTGCCAGATAAGTGCTATCAACTCCTCCGGAGAATGCCACGACGACACTCCCGTACGATTCCAGGATCTGATTGAGTTTTTCCAGTTTCTCATCAAGAGATGCCATGAGAAAATTCCAGCAATCCCTTCTGATGAAAGGTTGCTGTTCTCCTTTCCGGGGGCACGTCCATGTAAACTGCTCTATTGAACGCAAACGAAGCCTGTGAAGATACAGCCAAATGATGGTATGTTCTGCGTGGGAGGGCTAGGCAGACGACGCCAACTTGTGGGAATGATAGCATGCCAGTATAGTAGCGGTCAAGACAAAAGTTCAGGTTTGACAAAACCAAATTGACCTGTGAATAGGCGTGTGCTATAATCCCATCATCAGTCGTCGGCCAGCAATGCTCTGCTGTCCACCCATTATTTGAAACTTGCCTGAGACAAGGAGGCTTCAATGTGATCAATCTGTATGGAAAACCTATGAATCGAAACGACCTGATGCGACGGGTTGGCGACATATCGCAAGTAGCAGGTATGCGTCATTACCAACTTTTTGAAGGAAATGAACGGGATGTCGAAGCTGTTGACTTTCGTACTGGCTCGGGGTTCAATTTTACTGTGCTGATTGGACGCGGCATGGATATTGCTGCAGCAGAATATCGCGGGATACCCCTGTGTTGGCGTTCAACCACTGGAGAGGTCCACTCAGCCTATTACGAGCCGCAGGGAATGGGCTGGCTACGCGGATTCTATGGGGGACTGTTGACAACGTGTGGTATGAGCACCGTCGGCGCCCCATCGGAAGATGAAGGCGAAACATTTGGACTGCATGGCCGCGTTTCTCATATTCCCGCGCGCAATGTCTGGATAGACAGCAAGTGGGAAGGGAACAGTCATACGCTATGGGTGCAGGGGAAGATACGCGAAACATCGATGTTCGGTGTGGATCTGTGTCTCACACGGCGGATCTGGGCCAAGATGGGCGAATCAAAACTCCATATCTACGACATCGTTGAGAATCTGGGTTACGAAGCGGCTCCTCACATGTACTTGTATCATATCAACATAGGTTATCCCCTGCTCGATGAAACGGCAAGGCTGATCGCTCCCTCAAACCATGTACAGCCTCGTGATGCCGTTGCGACAGCCGGCATCGATGACTACACACGTTTTCAACCTCCCACACCGGGATACCGGGAGCAGGTGTTCTATCATGAGATGATAGCCGATAAAGATGATCATGTGTGTGTGGCGGTCGTCAATCCAGAACTCGAGTTGGGGCTCTACGTTCGCTATCACCAGTCACAAATGCCTCGTTTCGTGCAATGGAAAATGATGGGCGAGGGAACTTATGTGTTGGGCCTGGAACCGAGCAACGCCTGGGTTGAGGGTAGGGCGAAGGAACGGGAACGGGGAACCCTTCAGTACCTGGAAGCCGGTGGCCGACGTCACTATGAAACTGAGATTGGTCTCCTTACCTACAAAGAGGAGATCCTTGAATTCGAGGAATCGATTGCAGAACTCAAGAGCCATTAGGACTGTTTTGTCCAACGGTGTGGTCGTGATAGTCAAGGAACATCACGCCATGCCGCTGATAGCCTTGCAGGTTTTCATACGCACCGGGAGCATCTACGAAGGTGAATATCTGGGCACTGGCATCTCTCATTTTGTGGAGCATGTGATCGATGATGGAACCCAGCACCGCACCCGGCAGCAAATCGATACACTGGTCGAAGGGCTCGGTAATGACTCCAACGCCTACACCTGGCGAGATCATACCAAATACTACATCACCACAACGTGTGAGCAGTTCACGGATGCCCTCGACGTGCTCTCCGACTACATACAGCATGCGACCTTCCCAAGCGAGGAAGTGGAGATCCAACGAGGTGTGATCCTTCATGAATTGAATAAAGACGAAGATGAGCCTCAGCGACGCTTGCAGACGCTCTTCTATCAGACCGTGTATCAGGTGCATCCGGTGCGAATCCCTGTAGGCGGCTACAAAGAGGCGTTCGAAAAACTGACACAAGCCGACTTGATACGTTTCTACCAACAGACCTATATCCCCGATAACGCCGTCGTTGTTGCCGTGGGGCACTTTGATGCGGACACCATGCAAAAACAGCTTGCGACAGTGTTTGAAGCCTGGCCTCGGAATTCCCTACCCAATTACGCACTCCCAACCGAACCGCCTCAGATTGCCCCGCGCCGAGTTCGGTTCGAACATGATGTGGAGTTAGCGTCCTTGCTGCTCGGTTTCCCCACGACCGACATAACCCATCCCGACGTTTATCCATTGGATATCGCAGCACTGATCCTTGCCGGGGGCGAAAGTGCACGGCTCCCCAAGCTATTGTGCGAGCAGAAGCAGATCGCCTATTCGGTGGATGCCTGGGCCGAATCGCCAAGCTTTTGTCCTGGTGTGCTGGGTATCGAAGCAACGCTGGAAGTTGATGATCTTGAATCGGTAGAACACCTGATCCTGGAGCAACTTGAACGCCTATGCGTTGAACCGGTCACCGATGAGGAGTTAAGATACGCTAAAACGCTGGCTGAAAGCGAATACATCTTTGGACTCCAGACGGTGGAGGAACAGGCGGCAACGCTGGGGCTCAACGAGTTGGCCGTCGCTTCCCCCGAGTTCAGCCAGATCTATATAGAGCGACTGCAAAATGTCACGGCTGACGATATTCAACGTGTCGCCAGCACTTACTTCCGGCCTGAATGTCGGAACACGTGCATCCTGCAGCCCGATAGGGCGGGTGCATCCGCCACGGTGGCAGGATCTGGTTGGAGTCCTGAGTGCAAACCCTGTCCTGACACGATTCAGAAGGAAACGCTTGCGAACGGTTTGCGTCTGCTAACTTGCAGGAATGACTCATTACCGGTGGTTGCCGTCTATGCCACATTCCTGGGAGGTGTCCGTGCAGAACAAATGCTTGCACAAGCAGTTTCCCAGAACGGGGTTGGATACCTCACGGCCAGGCTGTTGCCCCGGGGAACGACCCGGCATAGTGCAATGGAGATCACAGCCGCTGTTGAGGCCACCGGCGGAGTACTGGACACCTTCAGTGGTCATCACAGTTTTGGGCTCTCACTCAATCTGCTGTCAAAGGAACTTCCGATGGGCCTGGATCTCCTGGGGGATATCGTACGGCATCCGGCCTTTCCCGTGCATGAGGTCGAATGGATGCAACGGCAACTCCTGGCTCAAATCCGTTCTGAGGATGATGATTGGATGACACCAGCCAAAAAGCTGTTCATGCAGACACTCTTCCAACGGTATCCTTATCATCTCTCACCTCTCGGAACGGAGCAGAGCGTCTCTCAAATTTACCCGGATGACATACGTGGTTTCTATGAGCGTTTTTGTGCTCCTGACAATATGGTCCTGGCCATCTATGGCGATATCGAGCAGGAAAAAGTTGTGGATCAGGTGCGGTCCATCTTCAGCAACTGGGAATCTCGGAGCGTGCCGATATCTGCACCCGCCCCGGATCCTGAAATCCGGGAGCCCGGGTATGCTGAGAAAATGCGAAATATGGTGCAGGCGGTGCTGTTTACCGGGTTCAAGACCGTGCCATGTACATCCGGGGAGCAGTACATCCTGCACGTGTTGAATGCCGTGTTATCGGGGGTGGGGTATCCCGGTGGACGTTTGCACAATCGCTTGCGCCAGCAGCAGCTTGTCTATATGTCTTATGCGTACAACTGTTTTGGCCTGGATACAGGGTTCTTTGCGATCTGTGCGGTGACCACGCCGGAACAGCTGGAGAAAGTGAACGCCGTGACCGACGAGGAATTGCAGAGGCTCCGGATGGAATCTGTTCCTGATGAGGAGTTGGATCGGGCCAAGCATATGTGTATCCTGAACTATCAATCCGACAGCCAGACGATTGCTGAGCGTGCCGTCGTTGGAGCGATGGATGAACTCTACGGACTCGGCTGCGATCACTCGAAGGAATTTGCATCCGGCGTACAACAGGTAACATCAGAGGACGTACGACGGATCGCCAACACTTACCTGACGCCCATGCGCCAGGTAACAACCGTTCTGAGGCCCAAGTAAATGACGAAAGGAATGTTGCTATGAAACGGAAAATCTTCTGTCTTGCACTCTTGCTTGTGCTCGCGAGCAGTGGTGTATATGCGAGCATCGACAGTGTCCTGGATGTGATACCGGTCGAGAGTGTAGGAGTGATCTATGTACCCAGTCTGCTCCGTTTGAGCGAACAAGTAGATGGTTTCATGGCGGAGATGATCCCCACGGATCCGCCACAAAACATACTCGTACAGGGATTGGCAAGCATGTTTGGCGCAAGGTTCGAGAGCGTAGACGATTTGCAGCGGATCGGGCTCGATGTCACCCGGGACTTCGCTATCTTCTGGTCGAACTCACGATTGCAAAAGATCTCTGCTGCGGTCCATGTCTCGGACAGGAAACGCATCGAGTCGACGCTTGAAAACCATGCAGGCCCCGGTGAAGTCAAGGAGTACAATGGCGTTCGTTATCAGCAGAACAACGAGGGTGCCATTGTTTTCCTCGATGATGTGATGATCTTTGCCGCCGAGGAGATCGTCTGCCGAAAGGCTATCGACGTCTACCAGAAGAACCTGTCTTCTCTGAAACAGAACCCAACCTATCAATCGTTGCGCCTGGATACCGATTCCGGAGTCAACAGTCTGGTCTGTTATGCTGCCTTGGATCAGATCGCATCGGCCTATTCCCCCATGTTATCTGTGCTTGCAGAAGGATTTGGACAGCAGGTACAGGAACAGATGGAACAGCAGCAGGACGAATTGCAGGGCGCCGGTGAACTGCTCAAAGCGGAGGTAAATCGTGGTCTGTGGCTCTTGCAGCAGATGAAAGCACTCGGCTTGACCCTCTCGATCCAGGGCACAGATGTGGTTCTCACGACTTTGTCCCAATTTGCCGATGGCAGTCCACTCTGGGAATTGTTTGCCGATGAACCTCGCTCACTAGAGTTGGTGAAATCTCTCCCCGCAAATAGCTTTGTCGCCGGTGGATCTACTTTCAACGGGAGAACCTGGCAGCAGATGACTTCTGCCCTGATGAACGGGTTCGCCAATGTCATCACTTCTGAGAACAGCGGGCAAGTCCGGGATGCGGTTCGCAAGATGCTCGACTCGATGAAAATCTTTGCAGATACGGTCGGCGATGAGGTTGCTTTTTCGGCTCGTTTCGATGAAGGTTTGCTCCCGGATATGTTTGCTATCTACGAGATGAAAGACGCCAAGAAAGCCCTGGAGTACATGATCCGTGTGTTCCCCGATATGAGTGGATTCTATGAAGCACTGGGGATACCGGGTATGGAAGACTGGTCCGAACTGTCTCCGGGGCCCACAGAAGAATATATGGGAACTGAGATCATCTCCTATCAGATGCCACCGATGGACCAGGCATGGGCACAGATACCGGAAGAAGCCCGTGAGACACTGGCCAAAAAATGGGATATGTACTACGCGGCTTATGATGATTATCTTCTCTACTCGATGAGCGGCAAT
>JAJRTO010000039.1 GCA_024278235.1 Candidatus Poribacteria bacterium | reverse complement strand
GCTCATCATGGTCGTCTATGACACGACTCCGCCGCGCCACCAGCAGACACGCCTGGTATCCACTCAGACGGACATCGTTCTCTCGCGGATCGCAAACGGCGACGACTTCCGCGTCGAGAGTATCTGGGATGGGGTGGATTATGCGGTGTCGATGGATGTCTCTGGCCTGGATAGTACAGCAAATGCGGAGATCTCGATGATGAATGATGGCCTGGGGAAGTATACGGCGGAACATCATCTCGCGATCAACAACGTGCATCCTGACGGACAACGTGAGATCCGTCTGGTAGCGACCGATTCGGCAGGGAACCGCTCCGAACCGCAAATCGTATCTGTACTCCTGGACAATACGCCTCCGGAGATCCGTAGTGTCTTCCTGGTGGACTCTGAAGGAACAGCCCAACCACAGATGCCTGTTCGGAATGGATCGATAGTTTCGCTTCAGTTGCAGGCCGACCAGCCGGGATACCGCGTGTATGCTGATTTCAGTGTCCTCGATTCACAGTATATAATGGGGGCTGAGGAGAGCCTGGATGAAGGAAACGGCCGCTACAAGATCAGCTATCTCATCGCGCAAGAAAACACAAATCCCGACGGGATCTATGAGATCCCCGTTACCATCTGGGATGGGAGTCGTACCATAACCTCTCAAGTGAAACTCCAACTCGACAATACTCCGCCCCAGATCCAGGAGATCCAGATACTGGACGCACAGAAGAAACCTCTACCGTCCCAAAAGATGGTATCGTTAAGAAACGGCCAGACCATCACGCTTCTGATCACGCTCGATGCATCGGCGTATCGCCTCGCGGTCGATTTCAGTGAGGTGGATTCCAGTTTTCAGAAAGGTGCCGAGATCATCCGGGAGCTGGGGAACCAACGTTATGAGGTGAGCTATCAGATCTCGACGAGCAACCTTCGTCCGGATGCTGAGCAACTAAAGATCCATATTCAGGCCACCGATATAGCAGGTAATGTCTCATCCGGCGTAGCTCTTGTGCGACTTGACAACACACCTCCCGTATTCATGGAGATTCGTACGTTGGATCCAGACCTTCTCTATCGCAACGGTGACCCCATCAGCCTGGTTGCCACACTGGACGCATCTGGCTATCAGGTTACGGCTGATTTCTCTCAAGTAGACACGGCATACCGTGCTGGAGCAGAGCGAGTGCGAGATCAGGGCAATGGCGGCTATCTGATTCAGTACACACTCAGCCCTGTCAACTCCCTGGCGCGAGAAAGAAGTCTAGAGAATCTACCCGTTGTGATTCATGCATCCGATGGGTCGAATACCGTGACTGACGAACGATTCACGCTTGCCCTCGACAATCATCCGCCCGCCTTGGTGGTGATCCATCCAGTGGATGGAGATCAGTGGTATGTCCCCCAGATCCGTGTGGAGGGACGAACCGATCCGGACGCTCGTGTATCCATCCAGAATTCAAATTTTGAGGACCGGCCCGCAGTGGACTCGCAGAAAGGCGGCTTCCGTGTATCGATCCCTCTCTATGTCGGTACGAATCGAATTCGTGTCTCGGCCACGGACAATGCGGGGAATAGTACAGAGATCACGAGGAACGTAAAATACCTGCCGCGAGTCATTGCTGCCGTCGGAGGTACTGTGATTCTCCCGGAATCTGTGGATGACGGTATCCCCGAAAATGACACGCGTATCGATGTCCCAGAGGGAGCTTTGAGGAGAGACAGCCTGATCCAGATCGATGCTGTGACCAATTTTCAGGGAACAGAAGGTTTGACTCCACTGGCGATCTATCGTTTCACATTGATGGATCTTTCGGAGAACCGCGTACCAGATGCCATCTTCCAGAAACCGGTGCGTATCCTATTGCAGTACCCAAAAGAAGCCCTTGAAGATAGATGGATCGAAGGGACGGATCTGGGGATCTTCCGTTGGGATGGGGTTCGCTGGCGTTATGTTGGTGGTGATGTGAATATCCATCAATCCACCATCAGTGCCTTTGTTGACCGTCTCTCGGTATATGGCGTATTCATGGTAGAACCGATACTCACAGAGGGAATTTATTCGGTAGTCCAACCGTTGCTCACTCCCAATGGTGATGGGGTAAATGATGCGGTGACGTTCCCGCCAGACAGCCAGCGTATACGTATTTTCGATGTGCGTGGCCGACTGATACGCCAGATCACAGGAAACTGGACGTGGGATGGTACGGATGATGCGGGCCAGCTAGTGATTCCAGGACTGTACCTCTACCATGTGGAATCGAACGGTAAGGCCAGGACAGGAACGATTGTCGTCGCAAGATAGGCGGGAAACCAGTATGGGAAGTCATCGAAATACGGGGAAAAAGCGAAAAGAAAAACGAGAACAAAAGCCAAAAGGATGGGGATCCGTAAGCTGTAAGCGGAGCGCGGAGGACAGGAAACGATGTCGTCTATCGACCACCTGCTGCCTGCTGTTCGCCGCTTATTGTCTACTGTTGTCGCTGCTTGTCACAGACAATAGCCCCGCCGCTTCCCTGGAACGCCCGGGTCTGCGCGCACGTGGTATGGGCGGTGCTTTCTCCGCCGTTGCCAACGATGGAAGCGCCGGTCTCTGGAATCCAGCGGGTCTCGGTCAACTGGCCCGGAGCGAAGTCACAGCGATTGCGGGACGCCTGATGATTGGGTTGGACAGAGATCAACTCGCCTACGGCTTCTTGAGTTATGTGGAACCTCTCCCAATCGGCGCTGTTGGTCTGGCAGGCTCCCAGTTTGCATCAGAACTATACAAAGAAAGCGAACTGATCTTCTCCTTCAGTCAGAAACTGGGAGATCTCTACCTCGGTGCAAACCTTAAAGGCTTATTTGTCAGCGTAACAGAGAATGAGTACACAACCATTGATCCGCTATTTCAGCAACATGGACTCAGCCGTAATCAATGGAGTGTGGATGTGGGGCTGCTCTGGAGAGCTTCAGATGGTTTCTCAGTAGCCATTGCTGCATCCGATCTCAACCGGCCCAATAGCACATTCAGTTCTACTGTGGATGAATCGCAACCCCTGACACTGAGGACAGGTCTGTATCTGTGGGATACTATTGCACTCGATGTCAGCTACCGGATGCATGAGATCAGCGATAAACCAGATTGGAATGTGTACCTGGGGACGGAGTGGTGGTTCGATGACCGGGTTGCGATACGCGCAGGCTTCAATCGGGATACCCTCGCAGGAGGAGGGAGCTTCACACTCCCTTATGGAGCCAATGCTGTCCAGCTCGATTATGCCGTCCAGTACCCGATGCCCTTTGGCGATCATCTTGAGGGAACATGGGGATCGCATTTGCTGGCAGTTTCCATGAAATTTGGGAAACAGCGGAGCATACCGAGAGAGTGGGGTTTCACAGAAGCGGAGAGGGATACTGATATACAGGTGCAGAGAAGGGGCATATCCTCTTCTGAGCTTCCCGCCGATGCGTCTATCGAGGATGCAATCCGGCAGGTGGAAACAGGGGAAGCTGGCAAACAAACCTATCGGCGAGTCGCACAGTACTACCGGAAGGCTTCTGCACTCTCTGAGGCTGCTGCTGTTTATGAAAAAGCTGTAGACATTTATCCAGAAGACCTGAGTCTTCTTTATGAATTTGGGAAGATATGCGAACAACTGGCCCGCGACACACGTCGTGAACAATGGCTTGATAAGGCTGCACAAGCCTATGAAGCCATTCTCAAGCAAGACAAAAACTACCAGGATGCATCCTTGCGAATCACAAAGATTCGCATCCAGCGAGGGAATGTGGAGGAAGCATTCAAAGGGTTGGAGTTTTGAGAAGAGGAAGGGACTCAAGCATGTCAGATAAACTGGTTGGATCGGTGCTCGTTGTGGATGATGAAGCCATCATTCGCGAACTATTTTATGAAGTCTTGGTGGAGCAGGGGCATCAGGTGAGTATGGCCAGTTCTGGCGAAGAAGCCATTGAACAACTCAAACTGGAGCACTATGATGTTGTCCTGACCGACTTATCCATGGGGCGTGTAGATGGCATCGATGTACTCAGAACTGCCAAGCGTGTCGATCCAACCATTGAAGTGATCATTATCACAGGTAAGAGCACACTCGATTCAATCGTAGAGGCGATTCGTGAGGGGGCTTATGATTATCTCATCAAACCCTCAGGGCTTGATCGAGTGACTCTGGCAGTAGAGCATGCACTCCATAAACGCCAACTCACCAGGGAACGGGATCGGTTGGTGCGCGATCTCCATAAGGCGAATGCAACGCATCGTGAACTGTTTGAGTTAGCGATTCGAGATGGATTGACCGATCTGTACAACTATCGCTATTTTATGCAGGAGTTGGAACGTTCGCTCACTCGATATCCTCTCTCACTCGTGATATTCGATGCAGACAAGTTCAAGCAATACAACGATACTTATGGCCATCTGGAAGGGGATAAGCTGCTGCAAAAGATAGCGGATACCATTCGTTCCACAATGCGTCATTCGGATGTCGTAGCGCGATATGCTGGAGATGAATTCGTCGTGATCCTGCCAGAAACACATAAAGAACAAGCACTTTCGTTTGCCGAACGGTGCATTTATCTCCTGGGAGAGCATTATGAGCATACAGAGCCTACTGACTCGCAGGTTACTCTGAGCGCGGGAGTTGCCTCCTGTCCCCAGGATGCTCTCTATGCCGATGGATTGATCCGATGCGCGGATGAAGCTTGCTATAAGGCGAAGCAGGAGGGTGGAAATCGAGCGCGAGTTTATGAACCTCCTGTCGATGGCTAATGGTTACAGGAATAAAATCAACCAGAGCGCGTAGCCGATGCTCATAGCGAGTTCGCTAAACCCGAGTTGACGAACAGTGAGTTTGACCCGACGCAACTGGATCCAGCATCGCATGAGCAACGGACTGAAGGCAAATACAGCAAGGAAGGATATCCAACCAACACGCCATAATAGCAACAATAGAATGACCAATATGGCATGATACACGGCATTATGAGTTCGATAGCTGATGGAGTGCTCCCCCCCTGCCCGGCGTTCCGCACGGTGTTGTTCCAATCGCATCTTCACATAAAAAATGCTACTACCGAAAAACAACGCATTCAATAGCCAGAGGAGTACTGCACGCTGGATGGAATTGCCAACAGCACTGTAATAGGCGATTGGAGCTGTCAGTGTAAGCCCGGCAACGCCGATGAATTCACCGACAACTGTACGCTGAAGTCGCTGAGAGGCAAACCATAGACTGAGACCGAAGAGGATCCCACTGAGAATCAGACAGATCGCCAGCATCTGAAACTGAGGATGACTCAGGATGGTGAGGGCGGCAAGAACGACCGTCAGCGAGTAGCCTGCAAGCCAGGGGATGGCATCTCGTCGCTTGTGCCGCAACCAGGCGAGCAGCGGAAGACGCGAACTGTAACCTGCGATGAGCAACAGGGATAAACTTACCACCCCCCAGCTCCAGCGGGCTCCAGAAGCGGCCCCAGTAATGAAGGAAATGGCCAGCATGGACCATCCTCCATGTTCCCGAGGAATATACCGTGTCATCGTTTTATCTCCAAACACTCAGCGGTAAGAGGCATAGGGAGCGGGGTTGCCCCGCCCATCCAAACGATCTCAAATGTTGGCAACGGAACGATACGACAGCCAACCTCGCCTATTATCCGGCGTGCTGATCTCTAGCCATTCTTCTGTCGTCCTGAGCGATTCCACCTTGGCACCCTCATGGAGTAGGAAGAGCGACTCAAATTGCTTGCCGGGGCCATTGTGTACCTCAACGGAGGACTGGGTCACAATGGCGTAGGACGTGTTCATATCTCTCCATCGGAGCCCCAGACAGAGGAGCGAAAAGAGGAGAAATAGCGAGCACATGAGCCCCAGACGCCGTAGCCATTGTCTGGCGTGGTCCAACAGAAAGTAGGCTATCCCACACGCAGCAATGAGACAATAGGTTACGATATATGCAAATGTCCATTCATGGATAGTGAAACGGTTATAGAGTTGAGCCAGGCTGAGAGGATGGACCGGGTATTCAAACCGATCCTCGTTGAGTGAATTGGCATAATCCAGATTGGCTTGGACATCTGTATCACGGGGAAGGAAACGCAACGCCCGTTCATAACACCAGATAGCCTGACCTCGCTTCCCCTGCCTGAAGTATGCGTTGCCAAGATTGTAGTAGACATAGCCGTTGGGAACCTGAGATAGCACAAACTGATATGCTTCGATAGCTTTAGCATATTGCCCCGACATGTAGAGACGATTGGCCTGCTCAAATCGAACCTGTATGGTACTGTTGTCAGCACTACTTGCCGGCGTTGAAATGACCAGCCAGAAACTGATCAGCAGTCCCCATGATATCCGTTTACACACCGGGATGGTTTCGTTGTTCATAGCAGATCCTCCAACCGCTCCAGGATCTGCCTGGTCTCATCCAATGCGGATCGCCTTTCATCGATATCCGTTCCCGCAGGAGAAAAACGCGCATATTCACAGCGTTCCAGCAATTGCTGGAGCTGCTCCAATAGCTGACCATCCACGCCTCGTTCCTTGAGATGAATGATGGCATCGCTCACATCGGGAAGTTCCATACAATTTGAGAAATAGGACCGGATAAGGCGGTCTATCTCAGTGAACAGTTTCCGGGAGTCCATCTGTTCAGCAGACAGGTTTTGCAGTTCGGAGCGGATCTTCCTGCTGACGTTTCTGCGACGCAGAGGCCCACGGATAGATTCGCGATGTCGTCGATAGAAGAACGCGGCCAAAACGGCAAACGCCAGGGTGAACTGCACTATCCAGAAGATGGCCCGTGTGTGGAGTGGACGTGTATGATCGACCAGATGAATCGATGCGGACTTGATGGATCGGATATCCTGAACGGAAATCGATGG
>JAJRTO010000038.1 GCA_024278235.1 Candidatus Poribacteria bacterium | reverse complement strand
CAGCCTTTGGAAAGCAGCAAGATTATCAGGATGCGCCACGCCAAGCAACGAGCGGTTTGACGGCAGCGTAGCATCTGTTTGAGTACCTTGCGTTGACAACGCGTGACTTGAACCGAGGGGGACAACCTGGCCATGAAATCATACCTCCTGTGGAATGCTGTTTCTACAGGAGAGTATACCAGAATCCTGACTGCTCAGATACTTCTGTCAACACGTACTAGTGCGGACGCTGGCTTTGGGCCATCGTCCCGCAGGCTACTACGTGAGTCCGAGCCGTGCGGCGTATTGGGATGGTCGCAATGAGCATGGCGAGCGCGTATCGAGTGGGGTGTATCTGGTCTCGCTGGAAGCGGGCGAATTCACGGCGATGCGGCAGGTCTTGTTGGTGAAGTAGAAGCACGGAAACCGGAAGGTACGGAGGGCACGGAAGAGACCCCTTTCCGTGCCTTTCGGGAATTCCGCGCATTTCGTGATTCAACGGAACACGGTGGCTCTCCGTTTGTGGACTATGACAATGATGGCGATCTGGATCTCTACATCACGAATAGATATGGACAACGCACTGTACCAGAACAAGAGGGGATGGCGCTTTCATCGATGTCGCCAGAGAGACCGAGGTGCACGGGAAGAAGGGTACAACAACGGCCATCTGAGGGGATTATGATACCGTGCTACAGGTGTATGCTGTTTGTGCTATGAAGGGCATCATCCTAAACTGTAATCGGTATAGGGCTCCCATGCAAAAATCTGCTTTTCTCACTTGATCCCCTACTCCAGAATACGCTATGCTATGAGCGGTTGATCCGGAGATGTACCCTACTTACAGGAGGAAATCGATGGCCAGCACGAAAATGTACCGGGCAGCCGCCATTGGCAGAACAGGTGGTGGCAACTATGGGCATGGTTTGCACCTTGCCTATCAGGGACTTGAGAATGTCACGTTCGTAGCCGTTGCGGATCCAGACGAGGCAGGACGCAAGAAAGCACAGGAACAAACCGGGGCTCTGCGAAGCTATGCGGATTATCGGGAAATGCTCGCAAGCGAGGATCTCGATATCGTGAGCGTGTGTCCAAGATGGACTGATTGCCATCTTGAAATGGTGCTTGCGTGTATCGATGCGGGCTGCCACGTCTACTGTGAGAAACCGATTGCTCCAAGTCTCGCTGAAGCGGATCGGATGGTTGAAGCAGCAGACCAAGCAGGGCTGAAGATCGCGGTGTCCCACCAGGGGGTCTATTTGTCGGGTTTTCAGGCAATCAAACGGATGCTCGATGAAGGGCGTATCGGGGAGATACAAGCGATCCACGCACATGGGAAAGAGGATCATCGGGGTGGCGGCGAGGATATGATGGTACTCGGCACGCATCTCTTTAACATGATGCGCTACTTTGTCGGTGATGTGGCCTGGATGTCTGCGCATGTTACCACGGGAGGTCGTGAAGTCACGAAAGCCGATGCACATGAAGCCACGGAACCGATTGGGTTGGTCGCGGGAGATTGCATCCACAGCTATTTCGCATTCAAGAGCGGCGTCGCCGGATTTTTCAGTTCACGTAGGAACCAGACAGGTGGTAACCTGCGTTACGGCATGGAGATCGTCGGAAGTAACGGGATGATCTCACTACGAGGCGGCACAGCCAGCGACGTTGCGATCTATCCCTATCCGCTCTGGAATCCCTGTGATGCCTCTCAACGCTGGGAGATGCTGGAGTTTCCTGAGCAGTCGCTCGCGGCGGGCAACCAGCTTGCTATCGCCGATCTCATCGATGCGATTGAGCAGGATCGAGATCCGCTTTCCAGTGGTCGGGATGCTGTGGCCGCACTGGAGATGATCCTGGGTGCGTATGCGTCCCAACTTGCAGGAGCGCGCGTGTCCTTGCCGATGAAATGCCGAGAACATCCGCTGGAGAGCTAGTCGGCCTTCAGCTCGTTTGAGTTCATTCGATAGATGACGTACAGAATCACAGAAAAAGGGAATGATCATGCCGGACGAAACATCATCACTCTATTCCATCATTCATCAGACGCTTGCAACCGAACGCATCGGGTCCCCGGTATTCGTAAGATGTATTGCCCATCTGCCAACCGAGAATATCAGGGCATCGCTTGCAGAGATGCTCTTCACTGCGCAATTGTGGTTCAACACGGAGCCGCTGCGCATCTACATACAAGGTGAGGCGGATGTGAATCAGATGACCGCAAGCGTGCTCTACGAGAAGGGACAGACAGCCCTGCTCACCCTGACAGCGATACCTCCGACCGGCAGGCCGGGGATAGATCTGATGCTGATTGGGAATGAGGGGGCCATCTACCATGATGAACTCATGGCAGGTCAGGACAGTTTGACTCTCATGGCCGATGAACCCGTTCCCGCCGGATTGTTAGAGGCCATCGAGGGTTCCATCCGCACGGGTCAGGCGGTGAGCATCGAGAATCGGAGGTAAGTTCAGCATGGTACAACGGTCCACTTATGGAGTACTTCTCATTTCAGGTCTAAGGACGCACCAGGAAATCTATGCGGAATTCTTTGCTGCGGATCCACGTTGCCATCTGGTCGCCGTTGCAGATGAAGCGGAATTGCCTGCACCACGTGACGCCTGGAATCGTCAATTCGCTAAGGAATGGGATCTGCCTTATATCCCCGATCTGGATACCGCGTTGGCACGAGACGATGTGCAGATCGTGAGTGTTTGTGCGGAACATGAACGACGAGGGCGTGTGGCTGTGCGGTGTGCTCAAGCTGGTAAACACCTCTATCTTGACAAACCCATTGCCTGTTCCGTTGCCGATGCCGATGCGATTGTCGCAGCCATCCGGGAAGCCGGAGTACAGAGCCAAATGTTCAGCTTCATCTATGCTTCCTGGGCACAGAAAGCCAAACGGGTGATTGAATCGGGCAAACTTGGGGAACTGCTCGCCGTGCACTGTGACATTATGTTTGCAAAAGGACAGGCCGGTACAGCTCCGCTTGGCAAACCTCGGAGGGAAGATCCCT
>JAJRTO010000483.1 GCA_024278235.1 Candidatus Poribacteria bacterium | reverse complement strand
GGAAGGATAAACATCATGAAGCGGCAGTATCAGCAACACATGGTCCATCAGCAACGCATGGTCATCGACGTCCAGGGGGGACGCATCTTACAGGACAAATCCCCCCTGGCGTTCCCGCTAAGCGGGATGCTTAGCGAGAAAAAGTATAGCCTATTTCCCTTGCATCTGTCAAGGTTTATTGGGCATGATAGAGCGATTGAGGAACTAATAGTTCCCACATGTCAGAAAAGAAACACGACTGGGGAGACACGCGGATGCTCTCTTATCGAATGCTCCCGTTTCGTTTGAGTCCGACGCAGGGAATCCTATCTCTTGTGCTGTCCCTGTGTGTGTTGGTTGTGGTCGGGATAGCTTCGGCGCGTTCGACACCGTTCCATCTCACGCTGCTCTATTCGGGAGATGAGAGGGGACAGCTTCAGGCGCATGGCTGCGATGAGCAGCGGGGTGGACTGGACTATCGCCAGACGCTGTTGCAGTCGCTCTATGTGCGGCATGACGCCGTCCTGAACCTGCACACGGGGAACATCCTGGGACCGGTGGACGCGAACGGTGAGTTCGTCTACCAGATAGCTCTGGAAGCGTTGAGCCTGATGCGCTATGATGTGGCTTGCATAGGGCCGCAAGACCTTGGTCTCCCGATGGACACGTTGCAGATGCTTCAGGGGAATCAGGCCGAAATCGCGTTTGTGTGTGCGAATCTTGTAGGTTCGGGGTTCCGGGTTCAGGGTTCCAGGTTCAAAGTTCAGGGTTCAGCGTTCCCATCTTACGTTGTGCGTGAAGTGGCTTTGGATTCCGTGAATTCCGTCCGAGTTGCCGTGGTGGGGTTGCTCTCCCAGCGGTATGAGATGGAAGTGCAGGCGTACCATCCGGAACTGACGATAGCCGCTCTAGACGCTGTGCTGACACATCTGAGAGAGGAACTGACACAGCGAAGCGATGTGGTGGTCGTGCTGCTCCATTCCTCGCTCAATAAGGCAGGAGCATTGGCGCAGCGATTCCCCTGGGTCGACGTTTTCATCGTCACGGAGGACACCCGGGATCCCACGTCCAACGTTCCCCATGCCGAACCGACGATGGCGGTAGAGTCCATGCTCGTGACGAGCGATTCTCAGGGAGAAGCTGTGGGAGTATTGGAGCTTGGGTTGAATCAGGAACGGCAAATCGTCTCCCGCCGGAACCAGTTTGTCGGGGTATCGGAACAGCTTGAGCCATCTGCCGAAATCTCAATGCTGCTGGAACTCTATAACAGGCTGATGGAGGACGATGGGCTTGTTAGCCCAGCGTCCGTTCCCGGTGACCGGGCAGTGCATCTCGTGTATTTCCACAAGCGTGGGTGTGACAAATGCGCCCGGGCGAGCAAGCTACTGCGAAGGCTGCAAGCGAAATATCCCGATTTGGCCATTGAGCAGCGCAACGTGAAGGGGGACCCGGCATTGCTGGAGGCGATGGGACAACTCTACGGGGTTCCTGAAATCAAGCGGCTCACGACGCCTGCGGTGTTCGTGGGAGATGAGTATTTCCTGGACGAGCTTGACGAAGCGCGGCTTGAGACAGCGCTGCAAAGGTATCTGCCCACCGGCGTCGCGTCTCGATTGCCGGAGGCGACGGCGAAGATAACCGATGCTCAATCCGAGATTGTCTCCCGCTTTCACTCGTTGGGCGTGTTGACGGTCGCAGGAGCCGGCTTACTCGATGGGGTCAATCCCTGTGCGTTTGCGACGATTGTGTTCTTCATCTCGTATCTGAGTCTGGTGGGACGGAGCCGGAGGGAGATGCTCATGGCAGGGCTTGCGTTCGCTTCGGCGGTGTTCGTCACCTACCTGCTCCTGGGTGCAGGTGCGCTGAAGTTCCTCGAAACCGTAGGTTCGTTTTCGTCCGTGGGTAAGGTGGTCTATCTGGTCGCCGGCATGGCCACGTTGACTCTGGCGGTGTTGAGCCTGGTGGATGCCTACAAAGCCAGGCAGGGGAGGACAAAGGATATCACGCTCCAGTTGCCGAAGTCGCTGAAGCTGCGTATCCACAAGGTGATTCGAGAACGCACGCGCTGTTCGGGCATCCTCGCCGGTGCGTTGGCGATAGGGTTTGCCGTCTCCGCGTTGGAGTTGGTCTGCACGGGGCAGGTGTATCTGCCGACGCTGACATTCGTCGCAGGCGTGCCGGGGATGCGGATGCATGCCTTCTGGTATCTGCTGCTCTACAACGTGATGTTTGTGGTACCGCTGCTGGTGGTGTTTGGATTCGTGTATTGGGGTACTACCTCGATGCAGGTGGGCGGGGTATTGCAGCGGCATTTGGTGGCGGTGAAATTGGGAACTGCGATGTTGCTCTTCGGATTAGGGATCTGGTTGCTGTTTGGATTGAGTTGAGTAGTACTGACAGAGTAAGCACAACAGAATCTGAGGCATCACATGTTGATCTCGGTCGGTATGACAACCGCCGGGAGGCTTCAAGAGAGTGAGGACCAGGAGATGAATGTTATCACACGTCTTACCAAGCACAGAGCGGCTGTGAGTATCATCGTGAGTCTTACCGTGTTGGTTGGTCTCTCCCTTCTGATCTGGCACATTGCCAACCAACCCGCAGCCCACGAGAAAGACGACACCACCGTTCGGACAGTTGAGCGCACAGGTCCCGACCTGCTAACACCCAAACGTCCTATGAGGAAGAAGGGCACACGAGCATCCCAGGAGGATGTGGATGGATTCCTGGCTTTCCTCAAGGAACCAACCCCGACGGAAGAACCTGTCGAAGAATCACCCTCGACACCATCGGCAGAGACGAAGCATGAGACACCGCTGACTGGTGAAGCGAAGCTCACCTATGAGGAGGAACTCAGGCAGCGATTCCTGCGCATCAGCCAGACCCCAGAATACAAGCAGATCAATGATAGACGCAATGAACTGACGATGGAAGCGTATGAGTTGGGGCCTCCCGCTTGGTTGCAGCAAGCGATCTACGAGTATGATCACAATCCCTTTTGTGTGTTTGGTGTGAGCAAGGAAGAAGGGTTTGAGATGCTGGTGTTCGGAGAACTTGCACAGGAGGACCTGGCGTATATGAGGGAAGTGAGACAGCAACTCGACCAGTTGGCGCACGAATACACAGCTCCCTTGCTCGCCAATCAGAGAGAACGAGCAGAACTGGCTCAGCAGAGACGAGAATTGCTGGACATGACAGAAGACGAAATCCGTATCGCTCTAGGGCGGAAGTAGCGCCGACCACTGCCGTTTTCAGATAGTCAGATAGGATGACCCGGACTGTATCTTCATCGGATCAGGTTTTGAGCTATGATGAGAGGAGGTGATGTCTATTGGCGTTGTGCTAAGGGAAGTGCACTTCCATCGGGGCATGATTGCCTCACAAGCGATGCTGGCCGGCATCCAATCTAACCCAAACTGATGTCTGTAAGGAGGATGTGAGGTTCCCCCGAAAAAGTGGACACACAGATACGGCAGATTGTGCTACACTTACCTTCAGGAGGGAACCACATGACAACACAACGAAGAAACTACGACAAGCAATTCAAGCTCGATGCT
>JAJRTO010000482.1 GCA_024278235.1 Candidatus Poribacteria bacterium | reverse complement strand
CTGAAACAGTTCAACGATGAATTGGAACAGCGTGTTGCTGAACGTACCCGTGAATTGACCGAACGCAATGACGAATTGCGACGTTTCGCGCTGCTGGCTGCCGACCGGGAGATTCGTATCAAGGAATTGCGAGAGGAAAACGCCGCGTTGAAGGAACAACTGAAGGTGGGCTAGACAGTAGAACGTGATGAAAGACGGGAAGAGTTGGAAATCCGGAAGGTCCGCATGACATTGTTCGACCGTATGGCATTCTGGTTTTTCGTCTTTCTGTTCTTTTGACTGCTGGAGGCGATCGACATGAGAGATCCTGATGAAACTAAGGCGGAACAGGTCCGTGTACGACGCTATGCGTCGATAATAGCAGTCGGTTGGACCGCAGCAGTAGCGGTCTCGCTGTTGTGGAATCTACACCAGGAGAGGCAGGAAGCCTTGAGCGTGGCGATCTCTCAAGCGCAAGCTGCTTACGACAAAGATGTTGTCTACCGTCGCTGGAACGCCGAGCATGGTGGAGTCTACGTTCCGGTAACGCCTGATACACAGCCCAACCCTTATTTGTCACACATGCCGGAGCGTGACATCACCACACCCTCCGGGAGGCTGTTGACGCTCGTCAATCCGGCCTACATGACGCGACAGGTCTATGAACTGATGATGAAGCAGAACGGCGTTCGCGGCCACATCACCAGCCTGAAACCGATCCGCCCTGAGAATGCTCCGGACCCGTGGGAAATCGAAGCGCTTCAGACATTTGAGCGTGGTGAAGCGGAGGTAAGTGCACTCAGAGAGATAGATACTGAAGTTTATATGTGGTTGATGCGCCCTCTCGTCATCGAGGAAGGATGTCTGAAGTGCCATGCCGCACAGGGATACAAATTGGGGGACATCCGAGGAGGAATCAGCGTTGCAGTGCCGATGGCATCTCTGTGGAACATCGGGCAAGGAAATATACCTGCTCTGTTACTTGGTCATGTTGTATTGTGGCTGTTTGGACTCGGTGGTATTAGCTTTGCGGGGCTCCACATGAATCAGCGAATTCAGGAACGCGAGCAAGCACAGGCAATCACACGTGAGGCCGAACGTCGGTATCGAAATCTGTTCGAGCAAGCGCCCGTCATGTACGTGATCACCCGTAATGAGGAGGGAAAGCCCGTCATCGCAGACTGCAACAAGCGATTTGCAAGTACACTGGGGTATTCGCGTGCTGAAATACTGGAACGGCCACTGGCTGATTTCTATGCGCCGGAATCGGTCACCAGATTGCTTGAAGATGGCTACGAACGCGCATTGAGAGGCCCGTTTGTATCCGAAGAACGCAGGTTGTTGACGTATGACGGCCGTGCCATCGAGACACAACTCCACGCATTGCCTGAAACCGATAGCATGGGTCGGGTTATCGGCACACGGGCAATGTACATGGATATTTCTGAGCGCAAAAGAGTAGAGAGGGCACTGAGAGAACTCAACGAAGAACTGGAACGGCGTGTCGTTGAACGAACGCGTGAACTGAAAGAACGGGCTGATGAAAACGAAACGTTGAATCAAGGTATGCTCGCCATGCTCGAAGATCTGCGAGAGATCAACCTCCGTTATCGAGAGACAGCTCAACAGCTCCAGCAGGCGAATGCTGAGCTGGAAGCCTTCGCGTATTCCGTCTCTCATGACCTGCGTGCTCCGCTGAGGGCTATTGATGGCTTCGCCCAGGTGCTGGAGGAGGATTACGGGAGCCAGCTCGGCACGGATGGTCAACACTACCTGGAACGGGTACGTGCCGGGAGCCGTCGGATGGGACAGTTGATCGATGATCTGTTGACCTTATCGCGTCTTGGCCGGCGCGAACTCACGCGCGAAACGTTGAATCTGACGGCCCTCATTCAAAAAATATATGAACTGTTCGCCGAGGAACGTGCCGGGCGAGAGATCGATTTCCGGGTGTCCGATTGTCCGCCCGTGCAGGCGGATCCAAGCTTGATGGATGTCATGCTCGTCAATCTGCTATCCAACGCCCTCAAGTTTACCCGTGATCGTACCCCGGCAGTCATTGAATTTGGTTGTCAAACGGAGGACGACCAATCTGTGTTTTTTGTGCGGGATAACGGCGTTGGTTTTGACATGGAATATGCGGACAAATTGTTTGCCCCGTTTCAACGTTTACACCGAACGGAAGAGTATGAGGGCACCGGTATTGGACTGGCCATCGTACAGCGCGTGATCCACCGACACGGGGGAGATGTTTGGGCAGAAGCAGAGGTGGACAAGGGAGCAACGTTCTATTTCAGATTGTAGATAGCAAAATCTTCGGTCTGAAATCTTCAATCCGAAACAAGGAGATCACCCTTGCTTGAAAGAAAAGAGGTTCACATCCTGGTAGTGGAGGACAATCCTGATGATCTGGAGTTGGCCCTGCGTGCTCTGAGGAGGTACAATCTGGCCAACCATATCACGGTAGCCCGCGATGGCGCCGAGGCTTTGGACGCCATCTTTGGCGATGTCCCGCCGGATCAACGTTCCCCCACAGACGTGCCCTGGTTGATCTTGCTCGACCTGAAACTGCCCAAAGTGGATGGGCTGGAGGTGTTGCGCCGGGTGAAGAGCGACCCACGCACACAGTCCATCCCGGTGGTCGTTCTCACTTCATCCGACGAGGATCGGGACATCGTAGAGAGTTACCGTCTGGGAGTCAACAGCTACATCCGCAAGCCAGTGGATTTCGATCAGTTCATTGAAATTGTGCGACAGTTCGGTATGTATTGGCTGTTATTGAACGAACTGCCGCTGAACAACCTCACGTAGTTCTTTCTGGCGGGCTAAAAGCTGCCCTGTGTCCATCTGTAGGGTAGTATATGCCTGGATTGCTGAGATTGAGTGGTACAATCTGTCATCCACAATCTCAAAATCGGAAAGGAAAGCGATTGTGGGCAAATCATTGAAAATACTAATCCTGGAAGATCAGCCCGACGACGCAGAACTCATGATACGTACTTTGCATCAAGATGGGCTGGAGGTCGATTGGACCCGGGTAGATTCCCAAGATGGTTTTTGGTGTGCCATCCGGCAACCTCCCCATATGATCCTGGCCGATTACAATCTCCCCGGTTGGACCGGGCTCAGCGCGTTCGATGCGATGCGGTCGGCAGGGCACGACATCCCCTTCATCCTGGTGACGGGTTCGCTCGGTGATGAAGCCGCGGTTGAATGTTTGCATCGTGGCATTGCTGACTATGTGCTGAAGGATAACCTCAAACGCCTCCCATTGGCTGTCAGACGTGCCCTGGATGCGTATCAGGATCGACAGAAACGGGCAGCGGCAGAGGAGGAAGTCCGCCATCTGCTGGAACAAGCGCAGTTGCATGCCCGGCAAGTTCAGCAGATTGTCGATACCATCCCGGAGGGAATTCTCCTTCTGGATGCAGACGCATGTATCCTCGTCGTGAACCCACTCGGTCAGGAATATCTGGGAACACTTGTTGGCCCGGGGATAGGAGTGGGAGATGCATTGACCCATCTGGCAGACCAGTCTATCGAGGAGATACAATTTCAGCAGAGAGAGTGGAGAGAAATCGAGATCACGGAGCCATTGCGCAGGATATTCGAAGTGGCCAGCCGGCATATTGAGACTGCAGATAATACGGGAAAATGGGTTCTCCTGCTGCGCGACGTGACGGTAGAACGAGAGAATCTGCAACGCATGCAGGAGCAAGATCGGCTGGCTGCCGTTGGTCAACTGGCTGCGGGGATCGCACACGATTTCAACAATATACTCACGGGAATCATCGGCTATGCTGACATCGTATTGATGCAATCGGACCTCGATGAACACCTGCGACACGATGTTCAGGTCATTCAACAGCAGGGAGAACGTGCCGCACAACTTATCCGACAGATTCTGGATTTTGGGCGCGTGTCGATTATGCAGCAGCAACCGTTTGCCCTGGACAGTTTTCTGAAAGAGAGCACCAAGCTCCTCCAACGTACCATCCCTGAACACATCCATATTTTATTGGACATCGATCCCGGCGAATACATAGTTCATGCAGATTCCACCCAGATTCAGCAGGTACTTACCAATCTAGTAGTCAATGCTCGCGATGCGATGCCAGACGGCGGAGAACTCAGGATTGGATTAGAGCACTTCGAACTTGAACCCGACGCGCCACGGCCTTTCCCAGAGATGCCCTCCGGTGATTGGCTGCATCTCTCTGTTACAGACACAGGTACAGGTATCCCGGAGGAAGTGCGAACACGGATTTTTGAGCCATTCTTCACCACGAAGCAACGAGGCCAGGGCACCGGTCTCGGTCTGGCCCAGGTTTACGGCATTGTCACACAGCATAATGGCTTCATCGGCTTTGAGAGCAAGCCCGGGCAAGGGACCACCTTCTCTTTTTATCTACCGTCTTTGTCTCATCGGGTAACTCCTATCACCGAACAGAAGATGAGGGCTGTTGTGCAAGAACAAGAATCGCTCGTTCTTCTCGTCGAAGACGAAGATATCGTGCTGAATGCCACACAGACCATGTTACGTGCTCTGGGATATCGTGTGCTCTCGGCAACCAACGGCCGGGAAGCTCTGGATGTCTACAGGCAGCATCGCGATGATATTGCGGTTGTGATCTCCGATATCATCATGCCTGAGATGGGAGGCAGAGAACTCCATCAGGCACTAAAGCAGTATAATCCTTCTGTAAGAATGGTTCTTATGAGTGGCTATCCCTTTGAGGAAAAGGATAAAATCCTATTTTCGAACGGCACGGTGAACTGGATTCAGAAACCATTCTCGCTGGAGCAGTTGGGGCAGATTGTAGGGACCGTGATGGATGCATCGACCGTATGAGTATTTGCTCATACGGATCGGTAAACGGAGCGCGATGCGTTGTACTGAAAAGACCCACGACAGGGGCTATCTGTGCACGTATCAAATCAGATGGCTAACCCCGGAAAAGGAATGATCCATGCCAACTATCGTCAATAGTCAACCATCTCCACACTTCACCCCTCTCAATATGGAGGCCATCTACAACAGAAATGGTGCTCAGTTGTCCACCGAGGAGTTGGGTGATGAAACCCTTGTTGGCAAAGATTACGCGCTGACAGGCCGGAATGTGATCCGTGGGATCCCGTTCCAACTTGGAAGCTCGGATGGAAAAAATCTACTGCTCCTGAAGGATGACATCGTCACCTTATCCCTGAACTCACCGATCCAGACCCGTTACCTGGTGCTGATCCATACGGCCGTTCCCAAACGGGCCCAACCGGATGCGGATGGCATGATCCGTCCTTCGAAGGGACGTGCCCTCCTCGGAGACAAAGTTGCTGACTACGAGCTGCTGTACTCCGATGGCACGGTTCAATCTACCTCCATCCGCCGTCGATTTGCCATTGGCGAAATGCAAAAAGCCTGGGGTGATGAGTGTTTTGAATGCGTGCCACTCGCCAAGCCTGTGGGTGTTCCCACCGTCTCGGAACGTATGGCAGCGGGTCAACCTACGCGCGAACTCTTCGGTCAGAGCCAGACCCGTATTGGCAGCGATTCTGGCGGGTTGTCGGCACACTACTGGGTCTATGCACTTGAAAATGCTCACCCGGATCGACCGCTCATGGGAATCCGCTTTGTGCCTTCGGAGGCAGCGGTGCTCATCCTGGGTCTGAGTGCCACCTCACTCGAAGAGCATCCCCTCCGTTGGGAACGTCGTTCGAAAGCCCTCTTCTCCCTGCCGGAAGGGGTGTCCATAGGTCCACCGGATACAGAAGGTCGCTATGCGGGGCTGGGGATCGATCTCGGCCAGATTATCTCCGTGACTCCCCGACTCGACTATAGTAATGAAGACTGGGAGCAGAGCTATAATAACCAGGCGGGAGTACCGGTGGAAGAACAGGTGATCGTGGAATACTGTGCGCATTCAGCCGCACGCTTCACATTGGGCGAAGATATAACGTTCCCTCTCCCAATGCCAGAAACAGATGAGACCGGCAAAGGCGACTACTCACTCAAACGGATCGCCGCCGCGGAGCAAAACGTCACTCTCCGTGTCGTCGAGGCACAATCGGGAAAGCCGGTCGCTGTAAAACTTCACATCCACGGAGAGGCAGGCGAATACCTCCCGCCGGTGCATCGTCATCGCATTCCCAATCGATTCTGGTTTGAAGATTACAGTGTGGACTATATCGCCAACGGTTCCCACTTCTGTACATATATCGATGGAGAAGCACGGGTCAAATTGCCGCTGGGACAGGTCTATATCGAGATCTCCAAAGGTTTTGAGATCCGTCCCATCCGACGCACGGTTACCGTCACGCCAGAGACAGACGAGATCACGCTGAAGATCGAGCATATCTTGCCCTGGCGGGAAAAAGGCTGGGTCTCTGCGGATACTCACGTTCATTTTCTCACGCCACAGAGCGCGCTGTTAGAAGGGGCTGGTGAGGGGGTCAACATCGTCAATCTGTTGGCAAGTCAGTGGGGCGAACTTTTTACGAATATCGGGGATTTTGATGGACGCACCAATCACGGGGCCAGGGAATTTGGTGGGGATGGAGAATACCTGGTACGGGTCGGCACAGAAAATCGCCAGCATGTACTTGGCCATATCTCCCTCTGTGGATACAACGGCAACATGATCACCCCGCTCACGACAGGTGGACCGGATGAATCAGCCCTGGGGGATGCCGTGGAAGTGACCCTCTCCCAATGGGCCAGGCAATGCCGCGAACAGGGCGGCGTTGTCGTGCTCCCCCATTTTCCCAATCCGCGCTGTGAGAACGCCGCAAGCCTGGTACTTGGGCTCATCGATGGCGTCGAGATGACTTCCTGGGGCAACCTCTATGCGGGGATGGATCCCTATTCTCTGTCAGACTGGTACCGATACTTGAACTGCGGCTACTTCGTGGCCGCCGTGGGCGGTACCGACAAGATGAGCGCCGAAACGGCAGTTGGTACGGTGCGCACCTATGCTCTGGTTGAGGACTGCGAGTTTACCTACGATAACTGGAAAGAAGCGGTGCGCACCGGAAGGACGTTCGTCACCTATGGCCCGCTCATGGAGTTCTCAGTGGAAGGGCAACCGATGGGGAGTCGCATCCAGCTTCCTGCCGGCGGAGGAACACTGAACGTGGAATGGAAGCTGGCGACGGTTACCATCCCTCTCAGTAAAGCAGAACTGGTCGTCAACGGTGAGACGCGTGAGGTTGTCTCGCTGGCAGAGGACACGTGTGAGATCGAGGGAAGCTTTACGGTAAGGATGG
>JAJRTO010000481.1 GCA_024278235.1 Candidatus Poribacteria bacterium | reverse complement strand
CTGAGCCATCAGGATGTGCCCCTGATTCCAGGCCACATCGCCCATCACATCCATCGCATTCAGACGAGTCGGGTTCTCCGCATCGTTCCCGAGACTGATGGGACAATAGTGCTCGAACAGTGGTGAGATCTCATCCCACCAGGTTTCATGCGCTGTCCGCAGTCTGTCAACCACATCCGGGTGTTCGTCGGCAACGTCATGCTCCTGACCGGGATCCGCCTTGATGTCATACAGCTCCTTGCCATGCACCAGGCGCCAACGTTTCGTGATGACTGCGTTTGTCCACTTTTCCGGGGGATGGGTGTTCTGGCGGTATTGTACGAAATGCGTGCGGTCGGGGAGAGCACCTTCATCACCGCCCAGGAGTCCCGCCACGCTCGTGCCGTCAAAACTCACGTCCTCCGGTGGTTCCAGACCACAGAGTTCAATGAATGTCGGCAACACATCCACGTGCAGTACCATCTCGCCGATGTCTCTGCCACCCTGAACACTCCCGTTTGGCCAGCGGATAAAGAAGGGCACGCGATGTCCACCGTCGTAATAGGAACCTTTCTTTCCACGCATCCCTGCATTGTATCCACGTCCGTCATTCGTCCAGCCACCGCTGGAACCGTTGTCTGTCATGAAAATGAGGATGGTGTCCTCATCCAGATGCAACCGCTGTAGCTTCTGCACCAGTTTCCCGAAGTTCTCGTCGATGTTTGTGATCATACCGTAGAAGGCGGGCTCAGGGATCTTCTCATTGTCGCGGTATCGTTCCGTGTAACGCTCGGCCACCAGGTAGGGACTGTGAGGCGCATTCGTCGCAAGATAGCAGAAGAACGGCTCATCACGATGCGCTTCGATGAATTTCATCGCCTCATCGAACCAGATATCGGTGCAGTAGCCCTCGTGAGACACAGGTCTGCCGTTGTGGAAATAAGTATCGTCGAAATAGTTGTTCCCCCAGAAATCCGGGGTCTGTCCCACCCCGCCGCCTTTATGGGCGACCACATGTTCAAAGCCCCGATCCTGGGGACGATAGGGGTAATTATCGCCGAGATGCCATTTGCCGAACATCCCGGTGCGATAACCGTTCTCGGCAAAGATATGGGCCATGGTGACTTCGGTCTTGCGCAGGATCGAGCGGCCCCAACAGGTGGCCCAGGCCCCGTTCAGAACAGGCCGGTGGCCGGTCATGAGCGCGCCTCGTGTGGGCGTGCACAGGGGCGATACGTGGAAATCGGTGAAACGTACCGATTCCTCATAGAACGCATCGATATTCGGTGTCTGGATCCAGGGATTACCGGTGCAACCCAAGTCGCCGTATCCCTGGTCATCCGTGATCACCAGGATGACATTCGGCTTTCGATCCGAATTCGATTGCGGTTCCGCTACGATATCGTCGTTCAGATTGTTCATTGCATTTCTTCCTTTGGTATAAAGGATACGAGTTTTTCACTTACGGCAGAAGTAGAGCATGCTGCCAGCTTGTTCAACGTTCAACGTTCCAACGTTCAACGTTCCAACGTTCTTCCAGACTCACGAAGCCACACACATGGGTCCAACTCTCTATCCTGGTTTTGCACCAGGAAACGAGCAAGCTGCACGCTCTACGAACTCGTGAAAGGAGTTGAGAGTCAGCACTCCTCCGCGTCATGACCGTGATGCGAGTAGTCCGATGGCTTCTGCACATCCGTACATCGTCGAGGTGTACGATTTGCCGAAACCGGGGCGGGGTGCTGGTGCTCTGAGCAGGCGTTTGAACTTGGTTTCCCATGCGACTTGCAGCACACGAAGATGTTCCGGATTGTCTGCGATACGGATACCATTGACGTGTGCCATCACCACGACCCCCGGTTGGCCCGTCGCTCTGGTCGCCGGGCAGGATGTGTAACGCCAATCGCGCCATTCCTCGCGCCAGGTGTCATTGTCCAGAAACGTCACGGCATGCTCGACCGCAGCAGGGAGCCGCTTATCCCCGGAGAGCAGGTAGTACCGGCTCAGGCCGTTGATGAGTACCGCTGTGATGAAGCCTGCCATCCCCGTATGGCGTGCCGTCTGGCACACACAGTGATCCCGGGCCATCGGATGGATCAGCCAGCCGCCGCATACCGGATCCTGATCCGCAAGTGCATCTTCAGCAAGCGTTTTCATCGCCTCCAGGTAGCGTTCCTGAAGACCTATTTCATACGCGCCTGCCAGGGCCAACAGAGGCCAACCCGTCGTGCGCCCGCAGTGGGTGTGTCCCATGAAACGATACTCGCGGTCTTCCACAAGCTGAGCGAGGTTCGCCCCGATCCGCTCAACTGTTTCTTTCAGGAAAGGATCTCCTGTCAGGAAATAGTGGCGTGCGATGCCCTGGGTCCAGATGTGCCCCAGATTAAAAGGGCTCAGGCAGAGATAGGGGTTCTCAGAGTTCCCGATCCCTTTCTCGATAAACAGATCGCGGATTCGCTCTGTGGGATAGAATCCGCTCACATGACCGACCGTGTGCTGATGAACCATGCCCGGGCGAGGCGGATAGTTGCGCGAAGGGCCGAAGTGTTCCGCGAGATCCTCATTGACGTGATGGATGGTATCCACTTCGCTGGAGTGACGTGCTGCGGTATCTGCAACATAGAAGTAGCGCGGATCTCCCGTGCGTGCAAACTGGATGAGGAGCTGATTCGTCGTGTCGTACTCATGATTTCCCCAGTTTACCTGACGTTCACCGAACCAGTCGCCCCAGTTCATCGCACCATAGTCGCGCTGCACCTCGATAGAATGCACATACGCGTTGAAGAGATTTTCTGCCCACGCATCGTATTCCGCCATCTCAGGGGTTCCAGCCGGCGCAATCGCATCCCAGACACCCGTGGAAATCGCCTGGGCAGGTTCTGCAACCGGAACCAGGGGGGCGTTCGCCATCCGGACCAGTGACTCCCCATCGCCGTCCAGGCTCAACCAGACATCCCAACGGCGGGCCTGTCCTGTCCGAAGTTGGTAGCAGTTCCCCTGGAACAGATACTGGTACTTGTACCAGGGCTCCATATGGGCATATTCACCCTCTTCAAACCGAGGGAAGAGGCCAATCGCGAACTCCTCTGACGATGCCTCCAGGCTCTTGGGCCACTGCTGCCAGAAGTCGCGCAACGCGACTGAGATCGGTCCCTGCCCGTCATGGAGTTCCGCCCAACCGGGAGCCTTTTCACCGCCACCATCACCATCCTGAAGGATGTAACGTTCATCATCGATCTGGAACAACCGGATCGTGGAGGAATTGGAGCTTTGCCATTCCGGACCTCCTCCCAAACGGACAGATTGCATCGAGTGACGTGGCCGCAACGTCAGCTTCAGTTCACGGATCTGCTGCATGACTCCGCTGTCCGCATCCACCAGGATGAACGGTTCCAGGCGAAGTATGGGGAGTCCGGCATAGGCTGAGGCATAGAATCTGAACTGAAATACGCGTTCTCCCGAAGGTGCGTAAAAAGCTCCCCTGAGTGCCAGTGTGGAGCGAAGAACACCTTCCATCTGTACCTCAGACGTCTCCACCACCGCTTGATAGACCCGGCCTTCCGAGTCGGTGAGCGACAGGCCGATGTCCACACGTTCCGAGATATTCAGAAGCGCATCGTCCGCCAGAGCGATCCTGACATCCCCCGACTCAAGAACGGGATTTTTTCCGCCAACGTGAGAAACAGGGACACCCGGTAGCTCAGGGCGTTTGTTCCTTCCCCAGGAGAGCAGATAATGCTGTGTATCGTTCGCCGATGGTTTTGCCTGGAAGTCGAGCAACACCCACCGCACACTGCCATCTTGCCATCGGGCCAGGACAGATGCCTGGAGCGGAATCTCATGTCCCTCCGGACCGTGCAGGACGAAGACACTCCCCTCCGAAGCCATTCCTTCCGCTATGGGCACTCCACCGGTCACGGGCCGAAGCGAGTCGAGCCCCGCCATATCCCGAACGATGATAGAAAGTTGTTCCATGAAGATCCTCCTTGTTTGCACTCTTTTCAAACTATCTCTCTTGGTTTTGCACTAGGCGTATCAGATTCTATAGATGAAGGAGAACGAAACCTTGAAGCCCAGAAGTTTGCTCGATTCTTACGCCATGCTGATGTTACTGAATCGAGAACCCGGCTACGATGCACCTACCCAGATAGGTGAACTCCACGCCCACTGGCCGTTTTTCTGACAGACACGCACGTAGTAGAAGTCACGCCTTTGCGTCTCTGCCGCCACATCCCTGAACATCGAATGCCATTCGTATTCACCGGGCATCGGAGCACGGTGGAAACGATATGCCCCGCTCACAAACCCGCCGAGGTAGCCCGCCCGGCCGCCCGTGAGCAGTTCATGAAGCGTATACTCGACCCTCTTGCCGTTGAGATTTGCAATAACCCTGCCGTTCACTGGCATTTCAACCTCCAACAGCATCCCCTGACTGGCATTCGTGAGGACCGTGGGATTGCCGTTCGTTCGCGTCTGGAACCGAACCGCACGTGGTCCCTCACGTCGCCATGAACTATACTGGTACTCGCCCGATTCGTCGGATTTAGGGGCGACGACATACTCACCACGGAATCGGGGTTCAACGTCAATCAATTCACCGCTGTCAAGCTCAATACGAACGTCCCATTTCTGCTCGATAGGTTTCCCCCAACCTACTTCGATGAACAGTTTGGTACGCATCGCGCCTTCTGGGACCGGAGAAACGTGGTCTGGCGGATTGATGCGGTGGATCACCTGATGGTTCTTCACAAGCTCGATGTAATCGATTGGGCCGCCGCCTGTGACCGACATGTCGATATGCCGCTCCGTCGTGGCCTGGTTGATAACGGATCCCATCGGCTGACCGTTGATCGCAAATTGCAGGGAAATCCTGTCGCCGGTCAGTGCATATGTGCGCCGAGCCTGGATTGCCTGCCATATCCCATCGCGGGTTAGCGACTCAGCCCAGACGCCCATCCGACCACATCCATAGCTCCCCGGATGCGCGCTGTGGTGATCCGTATTGCCAACAAATCCGAAGATGTGCCCAAGCGCAAGGCCATGTTGGGCCGTACTCGTGTGATCTCGCGGCCCCATCGTGTGAAGCGGGGGATAGGGAGCCTCGTCGCTTTCCCCGCAACCGTGCATGGAGATGATCTCGACGATGGGCGAGAAATCTGACGTGAAATCCGCCCAGTTGATACCACGGTAACCCGCCGGATAGCTGATATGATGCGGCATCGCGATGGCATCCATCCCGTTACGTTTGCGTTCCGCGAGGGCTTTCTTGAGATCCGCCAGATTTGCCGCTGGGATGATGTCTCCTTCACTGCCTTTGTAGAGAATCGTGTGGTCACCCGAGCGCATACAGTGCCATTCATAGCTGAGGAATGTGATGAACCTGTCGTCTTCGTTGTGAGATTCAGTGACCTGCTTTACATATTCCCAGTTGTCGCGGAGCTTGGCAAAGCCTGTCTCATGATAATCGACCAGACTTGCCAACCGTTCTTCGTCATGAGGCATATCGGGCCAATAGCCATGTCCTGTCACAGAACAAAAGTCGAGTTGCAACTGCGCGTTGGTGAGGGCATCTTCGAGTGTTCCATGTCCGTAGGATATGCCGCAGTGATTGTGAATATCGCCGTAATAGACTCGAAAGTCTTCGTATCCTTTGAGCATCCTGAGCGTTCTCTTTCGTGCTTGAAAGTTATTCCAGCTTGCCGTCAGCGCGCATCCGAGCGCCATAGGTCTCCATGTGAGCTCTCTCTTGCGCTGTCAATTCGACTCGCTCCGACAACGCGGACGCAATGCGGCAAAAGAGTTCGACGTTCCGCAATCCCATGATGGTGACATGCACAGCTTCATGGCTGAGCACATACCGATAGAACTGTTCCGGTGGCGGTGCATCGGGCGCATTGAACAGCTTGTCATTGCGAGAGGCGTTCATGACGACGACGCCCACGTTATGAGCCTGAGCCTCGCGGAATACGGTTTCCTCCGGCTCCTTCATCGCACAATTGTACCAACAGAGGGATGTATCGAACAGCCCTGTGGCAACCGCTTGCTGTATCTGTACCCAATCGTGTCCGGTCACACCGATAAAGCGTATGAGCCTCTCTTCCTGTGCCTTCAGAGCCGCCTCCATGGCGCCTCCTGGTCCCAGTGCCTGCTCTCGTTCAGATGCGGTATTGAGATGATGCAGTTGGTAGATGTCAACCATTTCGGTACCAAGCAGGCGCAAAGATGTCTCCAGATCTTTGCGCGCGCCTTCGGCATCGCGTTGCATGGTCTTGGTTGCCAGGACAAGCTCATCCCGTCTCCCTCGAATGGCCTGTCCAATGACCTTTTCATCTTCTCCATCCCTGTAAACACGGGCTGTATCTACATAGTTGACGCCGCAGTCCAGCGCAGCGCGATATCCATCCACCGACTCGCAATAGGCGCCGCCGATGCCGAGTCGGGTCACCATCAAATCGGTTCGTCCAAGACGTATCCGGGGAATATCATAGGCCATTTCATAACACCTCCGTTTGAGATCGAGCCAGCATCATTCTAGCATGCTTTACGCGTCAGGCCAACAAGATTTCTGCCCCTCAATATCTGTCCCACGACGAATCCCCTTGACATCCCGCTCCAGAGATGTATAATCGAGTAGAACCCGCTGGACTCAGTAGTTCCCATTTTCTGCTCGTAGTAAGCCACGGAGTTCTGCAGTGGCGTGACAACGGCACTCCATTTCATTGCGTGCCTGACTACAAACCACTATTGCGTTCTACTGAAGCTGGCCAGAACAAGCTGGCAGCATGCTCTACTTCCGTCGTTAGTCCGTAGAGCGTGCAGCATTCCCGTAGAGCGTGCAGCCTGCTCGTTCATAAT
>JAJRTO010000480.1 GCA_024278235.1 Candidatus Poribacteria bacterium | reverse complement strand
TGCCAACTCGACATCCCTACCGGTGACATTCGCCAGAATCTCACCAAACAGGTGGTTCTTGGCGAACCCACCTCCGATGAGGATGCTATCGGCGCGAAATTGGAGAGCAGAGAGAGCATCTAGTGTCTGGAAGGCGAGTCCTTCGAGCGCGGCGCGAACGGGCACTTCGGGAGCCATACCACTTTCATACCCGATGATTGAGCCGGGTGCTTTGGGGGTCGGACCCGTTCCCTTCACGAACGTTGGTATCACGATCACACCTTCGGACCCCGGGGCAACCTTTGCACATCGCTCCGTGATTTCAGCGACTTTGATCCGTGGCGCGAACGCTTTGCGCACCAGATCAAATGAGAGTCCTCCGATCATATGCCCCTGTGTATTGTACCCGCTGAGGATCCCCTCTGTATGAGGGTTGAGTTGCCAGACGATGTTGCGATCCATATCTTTCGCAACAGGCGTGTATTCATCGCGAGTCACCACGAGGAGTCCCCATGTACCTGTGGAATACAGAGCTGTGGTGCGCAGATCTCTCCCTGAACCTGCCGTTGCGAGAACCGTGTCATGCCCTCCTGCGACGACCTTTGTGCCCTCTGGCAGACCCGTCTGCATGGCCGCATCCTCGGTCACCTCACCGACGACGTCCCCCGGTCCGATCATCGGCTCGGGGAATTTGTTGGGCATGCCGAAGGCGTCAAAGATCTCGGAAATCCACCGCCCTGTATTCAGATCCACCAACATGGCCGTGGTCGCCATCGTGCGTTCAACACAGAATGCTCCGCTGAGCCGATGGGTAAAAAGTTGTGGCATGAACAGGTAGGTATGTGCCTTTTCCAGGACCTCCGGATGATGTTGCTGCATCCATGCCATGCTGAAGACCGTGTTGAAGTAAAACGGTGCAGCACCTGTTTGGAGGTACATCTGATACAGATCCAGGTTTTCCTCTGCCCAGTTTAGTTGTTCCCTCGTGCGGGTGCATTTCCAACTGATCACTGGATACAACAGCCTGCCCTGGGCATCCACAGGAGCCCAACACACACCGAATGTACTGACAACCACAGCAATGGGCGCTACGGGTGTCTCGGCCAGCAATCCACGGGTGAGTTCAGAAAAGCTCTCCCACATTTGCTCAAAAGGCCAAATAAGCCCCTCACGTCTCCGCCCAACGCGCGTCGGATGAGAACGTGTACCGAGAAAACGACCATCCACCGAAAGCAGGGAGACGGTCATATTCGTTGCACCGCAGTCCCACACGACAAAACATTCCCCTTTGGGCATACCAGCTTCCCTTTCCTCCTATCGTTCCAACCTTGTTCTTCGCGGCATGAGCTTCATTTATTATCTGATGCCTCCTGGGCGAACGCTTCCAGGACTTCCTGCTCGTTGGCATAGATAGGAACCGCATGGGTCAAACCCATGATCTGAAACATACGTCGCGTTTGTTCCGATGGCTGTGCAATGCGGAGATCCTGTCCTTTTTCACGAACCCTGCGCAGGAGTTTGATGATCACACCATAACCTGCACTGGTGATCAAGCCACTCCCATCTAAATTCATCAGGAGGCGTGCAGCTCCCAGGGCACAGGCTTCATCATAGACAACGTTGAGCGCTGATTCCGAATCCTCGGTGAAGTAGCCTGTGATATCAAACACGGCTACCCCATCAGACCAACGCATCGTGATCTGCGTGCCATCCCGTAGTTTACCTGTTTCCTCATCCCAGCGGCGGCTCACAGCATTCTCCTTTATCTCGCCGTAAACTGGCCAATTTCCATCGTTGGTAGACGATAGGCACTGGCCCGCTCTCCAAGAATGGGGCGGAAGTACTCAAGACCTGCATCTGAAATGTTGAGTTTGGCGACGTCATAAAATCGCGTATCAAGCTCCCTGGGTATCACCTTGTCTTTGTCATCACGTGGCAGTACTTTATCCATCGGTACGAGCTTCGCATGCAGTTTATCTCCAGCGCGCATAACGGTTGCCACATATTTGATCTGCTCAGCAACGATGGCATCCACGGCGGCCCGTCCGAGGGAAATCGCCAGATCTCGATCCACCGGTATGGGGCTCCCACATCGGCAGAGATAAGATGGGATAATATGGTTGAATGCCTCTGTCTTCAAAGGCTTTGCCAGACGATCCTTCAAAATCGCCGCAATCTTTTCTGAGCAGCCACCCGCTTTCGTGGCACGGAATGTGTCTCCTGTCGCCTCGATCTCAGATAGACGCCGGCCATCGGGATAGCGCAACCCTTCAGATGCGACCACAATCACATATCCCTGTTCACGATACACACGCTCGACGACCTGGGCCACCCGTTCCGGATCCCAGGGAATCTCTGGAATAAGGACGATATCTGCATACCCGTAGGCTCCTGAGAGTGCAAGCCAACCGGCATCACGTCCCATAGATTCTAATAGGATGATCCGATGGTGAGAGTAAGCCGTCGTCCGCAGATCGGCCGCGAACTGAGCTGTGCGGACGGCCGCTGTTGGGAATCCGGGGCAGAAATAGTTCAACATAGCATCATAGTCGATGGGTCCGTTTTCTGAAGCATTCGTGCCCACATCGTTATCAATCGTCTTGGTAACAAACGTCGTTGTGACATGCTCTGCAAGCGTCGAGCCGACCGTCAATGTATCATCTCCTCCGATCGGGATCAGCCCGCTTATATCAAGTGATTTCAGATTGTCAATTGCCTGTTCGAGCCCGCCATCGATCTTCAGTAAATTGGTCCGTGAACTTCCCAGGATGGTTCCGCCCCGATTCGCCAATATCATATCGGACGTGAGTTTGAAATAACGACCCCAGGTTGGATGCTCCGTATCCGGTGACAGGACTCCTGCCCATCCTTCCATGAAGCCTATCAGCTCGATATTGTGTTTTTCAGCACCAAGTGCTATCCCTTTGAGTGTCGCGTTCAACGCAGTGGTGTCCCCTCCGCCCGTCAGAACACCAATTCTTCGTTTTGCCATCCTAAGCAAACTCCTCAGTACGTATCAAATTATAAGTCACAGACTCCGACCCGGGATTTCTGTGACGTAACGCATCCGGCTCAACTGTGGAACGCCTACTATCATATCAAACTGTCCGGAATGTGTCAACTACTAATCTGACGGCGGGTGTATCAGAGATTCTTCGGTGAGTGTCAACAACCTTTGAATCACGGAGCATCGGAAACGACAGGAAACGCGGAAAAAAGTTAGATGTCTTCCGTGCCATCCGTTTTTTCGTGCCTTCCATGTTTCAGAAATGGCATCAAAGGATTGTGTTTTCGTCCATGGGCCTGGCTTTCGTGCTTCACTGTGATTTTCCTGACATGCCCTGTTATTTAGGAGTCATTATGGAAAGAACAGATACCCTGGTTGATCGGAGAAGTACCCAATGACGCCCCAGAACCCACCCATGAAGAAATCGCCCAGGATCAGTCCGAGGAAGAACGGAAGGAGTTTTCGGTAGGTACGCACTCCCCCATGTTTGAGAGCGAGGAATTTGACCAAAAAGCCCAGCAGCATCGCAAACCACACCCAGCGTTGTGTTCGGGTCGTGTGGGCGGCGGCATAGCCTATCGGATGAAACATCCACCATACGAAACGACGGCGCATGAACGTCAGGAACATGACGATTCCGAAACCGACCCCAACGAATTGAAGTCCGATCCAATCAGGTTCGCGCGGCAATGTCAAAACGCTTTGAAGTCTCTGGAAAGGAATCACAGGCATTGAACGCACCCGCCAATGATTCAGTACGTTTCCCCCAAACTCGTAGATGGTCCGTAACGCGGCAAAATAGGCAAGTATCAGGCCGATGAAGGTGCCGAGCATCAGCCCGATTGCCAGATGTTTCGGACGGATGCGGGCTGTCTCAGCAACCTTGAAACCTTCCAACTGACTTGGCATGACAGACATGACACCACGCATCTCCCCCGTCATGAAGTAGTAGTGTGATAGTATCGTAAGGTTGGTGACACCCAGAGGCACGGTACCAACTCCCGCAAGCATCAAATCCTGGATGGAGAGCGGGCCGTGGATCCAACCCATACCCGCCTGCGTGCGCATCCGGGTGAGTGAAATCGAAAACAGGCAGAACAGAATGAAAAACACCGAGGCTGCAAGGGCTCCCATCCCTGCGGTGGTTGAGAAAACAATGAGGAACACGATACCACCGAGGAATCCCAGGACAGCGGCACGGTAGGACAACGGTTCATCGGAGTCATCCACATCTCCGGCGTTTACAAATGCTTTCCGCACGACATCCCAGAGATGCCGCCAGGCAAACACAAGTCCGATAGCTGCAATGGCAAGGAATGCCCCGGCTCCCTGTTCCTCCAGAAACGGGAAACGCGCCAGGCTTTAACTGCCCGTCCAGCCCAACGCTGTTCCCATGATGGCCTCTGTTTTGGTGAACATATAGAAGAAGCCGCAACTGAATGCCACATCCAACGTCAGAAGGTACGAGATCCCGATCACGGAAGGATAGAAAGAGATCGTCGTGTATCCCATCGCATTCCAGGGACGATCGGTGAAATAACGGCTGATATTGATGTTCTTGTACTGAATCGCGGGCACCGATGGAATATAGTTGTGTAGACCGTTGAGTCCATGTAAGATAACAGGGATTAGAAACCCTACCCACATGAGTCCGTTTCGGAAGAACGTATTGTAGAGCTGACGGGGAGCTGCATCTTTGGTCATCTCAAGTGGGAGATAGACAAGAGGGAAGGTGAGCTTTTCCCGATCTGTCCACTGCCTGCGGATGATCACATTCATGCAGAGGAAGATGAAGTATACTGCGAGTAGAAACGGTGTCCACAGAGCAAGTGGCTTGATCCAGGCGTCCCAGGGAACACCCATACCCTCGGAGCTTTCATAGAACTGACGGATGACTTCAGCATCTTTGGGGCCAAACCAGGATGGGATCGCATGATGGAACAATTCCGCATACTCATTCTCCGGTGTGGCGTAGTAGTAGGGAGCGATGAGCGTGGGTAGAAAGAAATGCACACCTCCGATAGAGACCACCGGTCCCGTGACAATCAAGATGCTGTAGATGAGCAACATTTCTGACTGTTTGAGTGCCCAGGAAGCCCGGATCGCTTTGATGGCAGGATTGATGAACAACGAGATGACAATAACCGCAAAAAAGCCCGCGACCGATGGATGAATGCTGTTGAAGCTGGGACTATCGATGACAAGTTCGCTGTGCTGTGTCCAGAAAGCCATGATCACCGTGGCAATCATGGCTAACAGAAAAGCGCGTACCGTGAGGCCTGATCGAGAGTCTTGGGTTTGCATCCTCATCCTTTTCAGTAGGATTTACATTATTGTAAGAATCCTGTCGGCTTTTGTCAAGTGGCAGAAGTTTTTGCGTATTCTATGAATTGACATTCTGCCAGGTGTTTGATAGAATAATGTAAGTGCTATCATTGGGAGAACAAAATGAACGAAATTCAAAACGGCCGGGCAGATCTGTTGGAATCCGAGGAAGACCTCGTATCACCTACACAAGAAACCACCAATATCAGTCGCATTCGCGATATTATCGTCGGCAATGAAATTCGTGAGTTTGCACGCCGATTTCGTATCATTGAGCGGACACTGGATGGTTTCAGACGGTACATGGATGAACGATACAACGCTCTGGAGGAGCGCCTGAGTCAGCAGTTGGAACTGATGCGCAATGAGATGCGACAGAATTTCCAGGAGATAGATCGAAAAACCTCAGAACGGAATGATGAACTCACCAGTCGATATCAAGCAGACATCCGTAAGCTGTCCGACACCATAGAAGCCGTACAGTGTGAAATGAGCGAGCATATGAATCGGGCTGTGATGGAACAGAACAGCCGTATTGCAGAACTACGGGAGCAGTTGCGTCGGAACTATGAGCAGCTAAGCAATCAGTTCACCGAAGAATGCGATTCCCTGGATGCAGCCAAGGTGAACCGCTATGATCTCGGGGACAGTCTCATTGCCCTGGGGATGCGGTTCAAAGACGATACGATTCTCGAGGAACTGAGCGTTCAGTTGCTGGAGGAAGATGAAAACTGAGTCGGATACACGTTGGCGCCCAGATGATCTGGAAGCGCTCCGGGAGATACTTCTCGAAGAAGATCGAGAGGCGATTACCTACCTGGCAAGGCAAATCGCTGAACTGCGAGAACATCCTGTTGACCCGGAAGTATTGAAGAACAACATACGTTCCGTATTGGCTGATGTGCTGGTAGAAGAGATCGCAGACTCTCCCGACAAAGCGGCACCCATTTGGGGGCCTCTTGTGACCGCTGCAATAAAATACCAGGTGCAGCACTCCCCCGAACGGGTGATGAGCGCTCTTCAGCCGATCATCGGAGATCTCATTCGCGCCCATCTGGTTGCGACCGTGAGAGGGATCTTCAAGCGGGATAGATCCGAATCGCCTCCGGCGATGAGAGGCCCCACCAGAACTCAGGCGAAGCAACCTTATCAAGAACCGCCCACCTCTAAGATAGAGCCACCTACCCCGCCGGCTTCGCGACAGCGTGAACAGGAAGCATATTCCAAGCCGAGAGAACCGAGAGTCAAAAACAGGGAACCCCAACTCACCGGTAATCAGAAAGTGTCCCCGCTACAAAAACTAAACCTTCGTTCTCCCTTGCTGCTCTATTTGATCATCGTTGTGCTGTTTGGAGCGTTGTTGAGCATCGCTGTCTGGTGGATCTATGTGAGTCAAACTTCGCCCGAACCAGTGGACGACCTATCACAAACGGTCGAGGAGCCGGCTGGGATAGGCTCCGCACAGCAAGAAGCACCGGCGGCATCCCCCGGTCTTCCGGGCGATAACCAGGACGTTGCTGCTGCCCAGTCGGAGATTGATGATATTTTGAGAGAAACTCCCCTGCTCTTTGAACTGAACCGGAGTGACATCCCCCCCGCCGGTCGCGTGACGCTGGATCGCATTGCGGCGATCTTGAAGAAGTATCCTGCTACCCAGCTTGAGATTCAGGTCTATACCGACAATGTCGGTTCAAGCACGATCAATCGGCAGATCTCACAATCACGAGCAGAAGCAGTCAAAATCTACCTGAGTACCTATGGACGTATCACACCATCCCGCTTGATCCCAATCGGGCGAGGTCCCGAAAACCCAATCGCCTCGAACAGCACACCAAGCGGTCGAAGAGCCAACCGGCGTGCTGAATTCAAGGTGCTACCGTGGCAGCGGGATACACGATAGCGATCCCTCTTGGAGGCTATGATGGCAGGAAACAGAGCGCTGGTTATCGACGACGATCCCAGTATACTCAGCCTTGTCGAGACCATCCTCAAATCAGCAGATCTCAACGTTGCCACAACGACAGATGGGCTTCGTGGGCTGAAACTACTTACCGGTGAGATCTTCGACGTGGTTCTGGTGGATCTCCTGATGCCTGGGCTGGATGGGATGGGGGTTCTTAGGGGAATCAAATCGAAACACCCAGAGATTCCAGTCATTGTGATGACGGGACAACCCACCTTCAATAGTGTGCTCGATTCCTTGCGAGAGGGTGCGTATGATTACGTTGCCAAGCCGTTCAATCGGGATGAATTGTTGCTTACGGTACAACGCGCTCTCGAAAAAACCGTATTGGTGCGTGAAAACCGTCGTCTACGTCGAGAGATTCGAGAACGCTACAGCTATGCGAACCTCGTTGGTACGAGTCCGGGCATGCAAGAGATCTTTCAAATGATAGAACGTCTTGCAAACTCTGATGTAACCTGCCTCATTCAGGGAGAGAGTGGTACCGGCAAGGAATTGGTCGCACGCGCCATTCACTATAATGGACGTCGTAGCAACGGACCGTTCATTGTGGTGAACTGTGCCGCTTTACCGGAGCAACTGGTGGAAAGCGAACTCTTTGGCCATGAGAAAGGCGCCTTTACGGGAGCGATTCTTCAGAAACGGGGGCGTTTTGAACTTGCGGACAAGGGGAGTATCTTCCTGGATGAGATCGGGGAACTGGACACGGTCACTCAAGCCAAGTTGCTACGGGTCATCCAGACAAAAGAATTTGAAAGGGTTGGTGGGCATGCTTCTATCCAAACGGATGTAAGAGTCATCGTTGCCACCAACCGAAATCTGGCCGAGGATGTACAAGCGGGCACATTTCGGGAGGATCTCTACTATCGTCTCAGTGTGATACCGATCACGATTCCTCCCTTGCGGGAACATAAGGAAGACATACCGCTCCTGATCAAACACTTCCTCGCAGAATTACAACAGCATGGAACCACATCTGTGCAGCATATCTCACCAGAAGCGATGAAACTCTTGAACATGCACGATTGGCCGGGCAACGTGCGTGAGTTAGAGAACTGCGTGGAACGGATTGCAGTCATGGCCGATGGCGATATAGCACTTCCTGAACATCTACCGCCTGAAATTCTCGGATCATCGGCGATCCCACCTCACAGCGACGTGCAATTTCCACTGTCACTCCCCGATTATCTGGATGGGATCGAGAAGCGGCTGATTCTGGAAGCGCTTTCACAGGCCGAAGGTGTCCAGGCAGAAGCGGCGCGTCTGCTAAACATCAGCAAGAATGTGTTGGCCTACAAGATAAACAAACACAAGATCCCACGCCTTTCCGTTGAACACCCCCTCTGATACCACTTTCCGTCTATCGCTTGAGACTGCTTCTCTTGAGATACTTGTAGAGATCACTATCGGTCGTCAAGTAGAGCTTGGTATTCTCACCTGTTGTCTTACGATAGGTTTCCAGTGTTTGCAGAAACGCAAAAAACTCAGGATCTTTGCCGTGTGCCTCTGCATAGATCCGAATTGCTTCCGCGTCGGCGTTGCCCTTGATCTGTTCAGCCTCCTTGTAGGCATCCGATTGAATCTGCTCCAGTTCCTTCTGCATCTGCCCCTTGATACTTGCAGCTTCGCCCGCCCCTTCCGAGCGGTACTTCGCTGCGATCCGCTGGCGTTCAGAGATCATACGCTCAAAGACCTTCTCGCGGACTTCCTTGACATAGTTGATGCGTTTGATCTGCACATCGATGAGTTCGATTCCGAATTCCTGAGATAAGCTCTGCTGTGCTTTCTCAAGGATCATCTGTGCGACCTTCCCTCTGCCCACCTCGATTTCTTCCAGCGGTTCCTCGGCAGTCTGTTCTATCTCTTGTTCCGACTCACTGCGTCGCACCGCCAGTATCCTGTTCGAGTCGCGGACGACTTCGATCAGCAACTGTGCCGTCACCAGATCGCGGGCGGCTGCATCGATGATGTCATCCAGGCGCGACTGGGCCAACGTTTCTGTACCAACCGAGCGGAAGAAGGCAAGGGCATCTTTAATGCGCCATCGCGCCGTTGTATCCAACCAGATGTACCGCTTGTCTTTCGTCGTGATTGAGTTTGGGTTCCCATCCCATTCAAGAATGCGCTTCTCGAATCGATGTACCTGCTGAATAAAGGGGGTCTTGATCTTCAATCCTGCGGTTTCAATCGGCTGCCCAATAGGGCGTCCAAACTCCGTAATGACCGCTTGTTCGCCTTCACGAACGATGTAGAACGCGCTCATGACAAATGGGATAGCGACGATGAGGATGACGAGAATGAGAAGGGTCAGTACGATCATCTTCGTAGACATGACAGGTATCCTTTCACTGTTGTCTCATCTGAGATCCGAGATCGTGTCATTTCTGCAATTGCAGAATCGGGATCGGAGAGTTCGAGTTTCCATCGATAACATAGATCTCGCTCACTTGAGGAAGGATCTCACTCATCGTCTCCAGATAAAGTCTCTGACGAGTGACTTCCTTGGCATTTTGGTACTCTTCTCGAATCGCATTGAATCGATCCGCATCTCCTTTAGCCTCATTGACGCGTTTCAGCGCGTAACCTTCTGCTTTAGAGATCTCCTGAAGTGCCACACCCCTCGCCTTCGGCACCGCATCATTGCGATCCCGTCGTGCCTCGTTGATCAGCTTTTCTCTCTCTTGCTTGGCTTCATTGACCTCGTTGAACGCCGGCTTCACGGTCTCAGGCGGATTGACATCCTGCAACGTAACATTGACGATGCGCAAACCTGTCTGGTACTGATCCAACAGCTTCTGGAGGCGTCGTTTCACCTCATCCCGGATCTCAATACGTCCCACGGTGAGAACCTCAGTGACGGTGCGGTCGCCGACGACAAGACTTGTGACCGCCTCAGAAAGATCGCGCAATGCCCGTGTGCCATCACGGATGTCGAACAGAAACTTTTGAGGATCTGCAATTCTGTACTGAACGACCCACTCGACATCCGCAATATTGAGATCACCTGTCAACAGAAGCGATTCATCTGGATAGTCGCGCGTGTCATACTGAGTACGGACACCTGCTCGTAATGTACGGAACCCAAACTCTTCCTTGAATACCTTTTTCACGGGGACAGGGATTGCCGTGTCAATGCCCAGGGGGAGTTTGAAGTGCAGACCGGGTTCGCCTTGACCGAGATACTGACCAAATCTCAGGATAACAGCCACTTCATCCGTTTCAACCGTGTAGAAACCGGTTGCCAACACAGCGATAAAGAACACGGCAACAATCGCGATAATAACGCGTTTCGGAGTGATAAGCTGCAAGTAAGGACCAACCTGATCCCATATTTGTTGTGACTGAGAAAACGGTTCTTGCATGAGCCATTCCTTTCGGTGATGGATTCCGGCCTTCAAGGCCGACCATCTTGGACGATACTAATATATCATGCCCTGCTCAAAAGCGCAAGAACGGGCTTATAGCGGAGAGATGGTTTTTGTCCCAAGTGCCATGCCCCCGCTCCCTGGATCCGCACCTCCATCCAGTTTGCCCGTCTCCGGATCGATGATGATCCCATGCACCGATGCAATGCCACCATAACTTGCGAGCAGACGGTTGATGTCGTGCCCCATCCCCCTGACACGTTCGCAGACGGATGGTGCAATACGGGCATGGGCGGCGATAACATCGCCCTGACAATCAAAGCGGGGGGCAGCAATCGCTTCTGTTGCCGTCATACGATGATCCAGCACGTTGAGGATCGCATGTAAGATGCCCGTCACGATCCGCGTTCCACCGGGTGCTCCAACGGTGAAGTAAGCCCGATCACTCGTCTTCACCAGGGTTGGCGCCATGCCGGTCACTCTGGATTTTCCTGGTTCAATCGAGTTCACCTGTCCCGGGACAGGATTGAAGCAATTCATGCAGTTGTTGTACATGAACCCAAGCCCCTGTGTGACGACATCCGCTCCGGAGCCGAGCGAGTGGGTCAGTCCAACGGCATTTCCCCACGGATCGACGACCGATAGATGGGTCGTGCTGCCAGGTTCCCGCGAGTGCCAGCGCGGAACAGTGATCTTCTCATGCGCATCGATACGCTCTCGCCACCGCATTGCACGTTCTTCAGAAAGCAGATCCGGGATGGGAACATCGACAAAGGCGGAATCCCCAACCAGGTTTGCGCGATCGGCCCATGCGGCCTTCATCGCCATCGAGACGGTGTAGATATATTCGGGCGTGAGATGCCCCATCGTCGCAAGATCATAGCCTTCGAGGATCTTCAGCATCTGGAGGATCGTGACACCACCGCCGGGCGGATGATTGGAGGCAATCGTGTAACCACGATAGTCAGAGCAAATCGGCTCCGTCACAGTCACCTCATAGTTGTTGAGATCCTCCAGCGTGATGAATCCGCCACCACTCTCGATATCCCGGGCGATCTGCCGTGCAAGATCGCCGTGATAGAAGACGTCCGCACCACCCTCAGCGATGATCGAAAATGTCCTCGCCATATCGGGGTTGGCAATGAATTCCCCCCCTCCTTCATAGGAAGATTTACCGCGACAGATCCAGGGAGACGTTTCCGAACCGATTGGCTGGTTTTTTCGAGCATTTGCGATTCCGTTACTGACCTCAATCCCTTCCGTTGCAACTTTGATGGCCGGCTGGATGACTTCTTTCCACGTCATCGTCCCATGTTCCTGTGAAGCCATGTAGAGTCCTGCAACAGTGCCCGGCGTTGTAATAGACTTGTATCCACGTTCGTTGACCTGGTTCTTGAGCGTGTAGCCGTACCCCGATGGATTCTCCCGAACGACTTCGTTCTCCCACATATCGGGTTTTACCTTCGAGCCTGCCTTCCCATGAAAATCGAGGATGACCTCCTGCCCTGTTTTTGCGGTGTGGATGTTCATCATGCCGAAACCGCCGACACCGCAGTTACGGGGATCCACGACCATCTGCACAAACGCTGCTGCAATGGCCGCATCGACAGCATTTCCTCCATCAGCCAACACTCTTGCACCGACATCCACCGCGAGTGGTTGCGGTGCGGTTATCATTCCGTTCATATCTCCTCCGAGGTCTGAAGATAGTCAACAGCCTTCAGTAGCTAACGTTTTTTCAAATCCCTTCAACGAAGACATGAAGGCGAGAAAGTGAGAAGGCGAGAAAGTGAGAAAACGGGGAAACGGGGAAACGCATCAATTCCCGTCTTCCCGCCTTCCCCTCTTCCCCTCTTCCCCTCTTCCCCTCTTCTGTGATTTCGGTACCTGTTTACAAAAATGTTACCTACTGAAGTCAACAGCCATTAGTCAATAGTCAATAGTCAGAAATTCCGGCTTTCTGGTGTTCCCACCTTTCGGACAGCCTCACCGGATCATCATCAGCTTACGTGTCACGACGTACTCTCCCGATTG
>JAJRTO010000037.1 GCA_024278235.1 Candidatus Poribacteria bacterium | reverse complement strand
TATCGCAGAAATATCGGCATTGAACGGTGCGATCTGACCATAACCTTCCGCGCCGTCGTCGGTCCGGACTCGAACAACGCTCAGACTTCCTTGTGTGAATGTTTCAATGCTTTGGATTTTCATGATTCACCTCTTCGGTTTCAGTCCGTGGTGATTGACAAGATCCAAAATCGGTACGTGGAGCAGCATTCTTCATCTCTACGAAGCTCATACTGGCCTCGTCCATCGCCTGTCTCACCAACGGGGAAGGGGTGGAACCGCCCAGAACGGTCTGATTCCCCACCGCGTTGATGACCGGACGTACGCCGAGTCTCGTGTAAACGTTACCCCAATTGGTTTCTGCCATGATACTCTCCTGTTCCAGTGTGTGATGTGTGTCGAAGGCGTCCAGATTCAGTAGATCACAATTCTATGGTAGGAGTGGCCTCCCGGCCACGATGATCGCGTCCAGGAAGACGCTCCTACGGCGAAAATGTGAGGTACTCAAATTGGATCATTCCAACACCGACAGTTGCGCTAACCGTCTCCGGTAGTAGAGATAGTTTTCCCAGGACACATCGGGTGGGATCTGATGATCGCCCATCGGGATGAACCCTCCCTTCGATACCATCCCTGGAAGGCGCCGCTCCAATTCTGCATCGATCTGCTCCTGTCCACCCGCAAGCTCCTTCTTATCGATTCCTCCCAGGATCTGTAGGTTTGGAAAGTCTTCTCGGATCTGCCGAACATCCATCCCCGCCTGCACTTCAAACGGATAGAGTCCTGTGACCCCACCTTGCATGAACAGAGGGATCAACGAATGACAGTTGCCATCGGTGTCCACCAGAATGACGTCCACACCATGACTTTTCGCCACATCGGTGACCTTCCGGTAGGCGGGCACTATGAACTGTTCAAAGAGTGCGGGACTAATGAGGGGGCCATTCTTGAAGGACATATCTTCCCAAATATGGATGCAATCCACCTTTACTTCAGAGAACACTCTGGAGTAGATCGCCGCCCACAGATCTGCGAGGTGATTGATGATGGCTCGGACCAATTCCGGCGTCTCCAGGAAACCCATCAGAAGTGCAATCTCTCCCATCAGGTAGCGAGCCGATCCGAAGAAACCGCAGGGATGGCCTCCAATGGCGACCACACCATCGTAACGGTTGAGTCGCTCAACCTGAGCCTGCCAGTCGGAGGGAAAGCGTCCGGGAGCATCAGGGTCGAGACGCTCCGCAGCGATCCGCTCGAAATCGGACCAGTCACTCACGGGCCATGAGAGGAAATGCGGAACGCTGTCTTTGGCCTTCGGCATCCGTTTCACGATGCCGAAGGTATCTCGCATCGTCACCTGATCCTCTGTTTCTTCAAGCATTTCTCCCTCAAATGGTGGGGACAGGTAGAGTTCCACCGGAACCCGCAAGCTCGGTTTATCCAGCCCGGCAGATTCCCGGATATCGTGACAAATTTTATCTCCCTGTGCAATGGGGGTAGCAGGGCCGCGTACCGTATCTCCAAAGGCCGGCGCACCTTCGACGCCGTGTTTTCTGGGCATCCCCTCTCGATACCATCGTTCGACAGTTCCGCCCCAGAATCCCTGCTCCCAGTAGAGAAGACGGTCGCACGGCTCGAAATTCATGATGGCGTGAAAACGTTCCTTATCGGTCATGAGACTTTCATCCTTCCGGAAACCATCCCTCTAAGAATTCCCGTAATGTCCCCTCGTACACTGCCTCCGCAAGATGTTCCACTCCTTGCTGATTACCCCACGAATAATTGATGATCAATTGACCTTTGTATTCACAGAAGTCGATATCCGAGTTGTTGATGTTGACAGCTTCGGAGATTCGCCGCTGCTGCTCCGGCGTGAGATTGGGATTGGCGATCCTTTTGTCTTCGTCTGAAGCTTTCAGAACCGGGTTCAGAGGGCTCGGCTCCCAGTGGATGAGATCTCTGGAACGCACAACTCGCTGCTCATATCCCTGATATGCCTCCAGGTAGAAGTTGTAGTAGTACCCATCAAGGTATCGAAGACAGTGAGGGGCAGTGTAGCGATCCTTCGAGTAGGTGCATTCCGGTGGGGTCAGTTCCCAGCGTTTCATATCGCGGGATGTGGCAAATCGCGCGGTAAAACGCACGCCCGCGATCTCCGGTGGCTTGCCAACCTCAAACATCAATACGTACTGGTCATCCGCTCTACATAGCGATGTGTTGAACAGGCCGTATCCCGGCAGTTCGAGCGCGTTCCAGGAATCCCAGTGCTCCATGTCGTCCGAGACAAAGATGTCAACCCGCTCACCATCCCAGATGTCCGTACCGGTCACGTAGAGCACATCGTCCTCAACGAACACGTTCCCCAGGTGGTATCCGTGGGCAAAGGGAGGGCTTAAGTCGCCGGATCCGTGCTCCACGAATCGAAAGTAGGAATCGCCGGTGGGGTTCCCTTCGTATCCCGGTCGAACGTACTCGAAGCGATAGAGTCTCCCTTTGAAGACGATCGGCGTGGTTTCAACAAGATCACAGTCGATAGTGCCCAGCTTCGTGATGTGTGGTTTCATAGGTGGATTCTCCCATCCGATGTCCGTATTGTCACCTCATCTTATACTCGCCAATTTTATCAGTCTTAGCACCGAAGTTCAACAAATTAGTAGGGAGAGCGCATCGACAGATCAGTGAGTGTAAACGCCATACTCGAACGCTTCATCATACATCGCAACCACGTTCTCAGGTGGGAATTCATCCAGCATCAGATCATGGCTCGGAGCGAGACAAAATCCACCGCCAGGAGCCAGAACGTCGATCACGCGGCGTACCTCTCCTCGACGGAACCAGGGGAGAATGTGCTGATGGTCTATCGCACCATGAAAGGTGAGTCTCGAGAGGCACTCTATCCGGCTCTTCGTGCTCGAAAGTTCTCAACACTCGTTCTTTGCTCTCCATAAGCATTTTACCCTCCCTTTCACACACGCCATAGGTTCTCCGACCTGCGTGTGGTCATGGAACAGGCTTATCTTGCGACCGTCATCGGTAGTCGGAAACGCCGGATTTCATTCGTGTTATTCGGGCATGCGACTTCAGCATAAGCCCAGATCTCATCCTCAACGCGCAGCCAGTGTGAGTATCGCCAGGTGAAATAATCCCCAGGGGTCGTGCTCCTGAGCAGTGGCTCATCCGGTGTGAGATCGACGAATGTCAGCAGATCCGGGGTGTATGCCAATCCTGTTGCGATGTTGTAGACCGGGTCATACCATGTGGGATGGGAGCCTTCGTAGATGAAGAAGTAACCGATACCCACGGGCAAAACAGATGCAGGACGTGTGAAGAAGCTGTGCCAGCCACCCACATCGAACGCCGGGACATTGCCGACAGGCTCCCAGCATATCCCATCCTTCGACATGAAGTGATAGCACCGCTCCATTCGACTGTAGCCAATAGTAAACAGATGATAATTCCCATCTGTGAAAAAAACAAAGGGATCCTTGTAACCCACAACATCGTTTCTGCGCAGTTGGCGTGCTTTTGGTGATGGCTGCAGAACGGGCCGGCAACTTTTGGGATCCAGGTTCGTCGGATCTTCGATATCATCGAATTTCAATATGCACCAGGGATGGTTCTCCTCGTCTCCCCAGGGGCCACAGCCATAGAGTCGAAAGGACTTTGTCTCCGGTTCAATGATCAGGGAAGGTCGCTCAAACCCGATGATCGGCACATCCTCACGCCTGATTGAGTTGACATGGACGAAATCAGCCCCATTTTCACTCCTTAGGATGCGGATTTCATACCCTCGTTGACCTCTCGGTGAGTTACCTTCTCGCATGCGCGCCGCGAGCCAAAAGGCGCCGTAATCATCCTGCACCACAGAAGGTGCACCTGCCCACCATTCGGGGGTATCCTCGTCGGGTACGAGAACCACATCGTATTCCTCAAACGCTGAGCGTATCTGTGTCCAGTCCATAGAAATGTCTCTCCTATCAAAACTTTATGACGTCTGGAACGTCAATGATCAGAGGAAGTAGAGAATTTCCTCTCTTTCCAAACTGGATTATCTCATCTTCATGCAAAGGATGCAATGTCAAAGTGCCTATCGAATCCTACTTGCTAGTTCAGGGGATATAACAGTACAATTATATCTAAGGAGCCAAAATATAAACGTTCTCTCTCCTGTTGTCGTCATATTTATGCTTCTGCATTTTTGCAGCTTGGATTTGGCCATCCAAGCCGAGGATTGAAGGTCAAGCATTGTGAACTACTGAGATTACGAGCCTATCATGGGGCAATGGAAGAAGCACAATCGGTTATGGCGCAAATGGCTCACCCGGCGGCTCATCGCTCAGCTTCAATCGGATTCGGTTGAGAAACAGACTTATGTGCTACAGATGCTGGGCAAGTTCGGTGATGAGACTGCTTTGAGGCCGCTCCTGGAGGCAGTGACGAATCAGAGCAGTACGATCCGGCGTTTTGCTGTATCTGCTCTTGCAGACTATGGAGATAAGCGTGCTCTGGATACTTTGATTGCAGCTCTTGAGGATATGGAAGGTGACATTCGAACAGCGGCTGCAATGGCGTTAGCCAGATTCAAGGATGGGAGGGCTTTGCATCCTCTGATACAGGCACTCAATGATGAGGATGTCTCTGTGCGATCTCAGGTGGTGATCGCTCTGGGACAGTATAGATCCGCAGAAGCACTTCCCGTCTTGCACCAGATGCTAGAACGAGAATCGAGTGAATGGGTTCGCCGCTACATCAGTCAAGCCATTGAGGAAATAAAAGGAGGTTCCTTTCCGTGAAGAAACTGATCATCATTGGTGGTACCATTATCCTGCTTGTGGCTGTGGGTTTAGGAATTGGACTCACACGTGGCAAGAATGGGGATGAAGTACCTCCGAGGACAGAAGTTGTTAGACGGGGAAATTTCGTCATCAAGATCAACGCGTCAGGAAATCTGGAGTCCCTCTTATCGGTCGAAGTGAAATCGAACGTCGAGGGGGAAATTGAGAGTCTCTATGCCAAGGAGGGAGATTTCATCGAGAAGGGTCAGATCCTGCTCCAGATAGATGATGAGCAGATCCGAGAAGAGATGAAACAGGCGAAAGCAAACGTGGATGCTGCCGAAGCGCAGTTGGAGCAAGCCAGACGTTCCCTTACCATCAAGGTGAAACAATTAGATAGCGATCTACAACAGCAGCAAGACAACGTCACGCAAGCACGGGCCAGCTATAACGTGACGAAGGCCACGACGTTACAATTGATATCACAGGCAGAGACGGATGTACAAAACACCAAAGAGGCCGTGGAACAGGACAAAACGGCGCTTTCACAGGCTAGAATCGCACTTCGACAGGCAAAAATCACTCTCAGTGAATTGGAGGAAGCGGAGGTCGCAGCCAAAGTAGATCTGGATAATGCGGAGGCCGAACTTAGACGCACCCAGGAATTGTATGCAAAAGGGTATGTTGCGAAGAAGGCGTTGGAGGACGCACAGGCGACTCATGCGAATGCTCGCTCACGGTATGATGCAACACAGAAACGGGTGCTATCTCAGAAGGAAACGGTGCAGTCGCAGACAGAAACCATTGAGACACGTCAGCGTGCTGTCCAGATGCGGGAGACGACGCTGAAGTTCGAGGAGCGGAACCTGGAGTTGCTGAAGCAAACCCGGAAGGCACAGGAGGAACAAGCTGCCTTACAACTGAACATTGCCAAGACCCGGCTGGATCAACTTCAGCAAAATATCGAAGCTGAAAAGGATGTGAGCCGCTTTTCTCTCAAGAGTACCGAAGCCAATCTCCTGCGAGTTGAAAGCTCATTGAAGAATGCGGAGGAGCGTCTGGGATGGACGACCATCATTGCTCCTATGTCGGGGACGATCATCAACCTGGAAGTTGAGGAGGGAGAGATCGTCACCTCCGGTCGCTCGGCTTTCTCACAGAGCCCTCCACTGATGAGCATCGTGGATCTCTCCCAGATGGTCGTCAAAACCTTCATCAACGAAGTCGATATGGAAAAGCTCAAGGTCGGACAGAAGGCAGAGATCCAGGTAAGTGCCTATCCAAAGCGTCCTTTTCGTGGGGAAGTGCGCGAAATCTCTCCGAGTGGCGAAGCTCGGGACAATATCATCTATTTTGAGGTCATGGTCGCTGTATTAGGATCCCCCAAGTAACTGCGGCCGGGTATGACAGCCGATGTGGATATTATTGTGGTGGAAAACGAGAATGTGTTATTACTTCCGATTGAAGCCGTGAAAGAAGAGCGGGGATTGGTCGCACAGTTGACCGTTCCAACAAGCCAGTTGACGAAGCTGACACGGCAAGCGACCGTCGAGTTAGGGTTAGGCACCGGCAAGAAGTTTGCAGGAATCGTGTCGCAATATAAGCCTGGTGCCGAACGTGGAAACGTTCAGGTTACTCTGACCAACGTGGGACGAGGTGTGCGTCCTGGCAGAACATCAGTGACGCTGACGGTCGGTGATAGCTCCATCCCAAACATTCCTGCCATGCTTCGACCTGGCAAGCAATATCATGTGATGCTGGTGTCTCCGGGGAAAGGTTCAGATGGCCCTACGAAAGGTCATACTTTCAGAGGAAGCAAGAAGATCGTAGAGGTTGGCGAACAGAACGATACTGACATCGAGATCTTGAGTGGTTTGCGTGAGGGGGATCGTGTCCTTGTCCAGACGGCAGGACCTGCGGGTGGTCCAGCGCAGCGAGGTAGACGAAGGCCGTGAGGAGAGGGAGGGCATACTATCCATGAATCTGCTAGAGGGAATCGCCTCCGGAATTCGTGCCTTATTGAGCCACAAGATGCGCACCTTTCTGACGATGCTCGGCGTTATGATCGGCGTGGCAGCCGTTATCTCCATGATCTCTATTGGGGATGGAGCCAAAACGATCATCATGCAAGATTCTGAAAAACTTGGCGGCGCAACGATGATACGATTCTTTCGCTCCCGGCATATTCAAAAAGGTGGCAGATGGGTGCGCAATGATAGTGAAGAACGCTTCACGTATGAAGATGCTCTCGCAATTGAGGCGGAATGTCCCTCTGTGAGGCTTGCTATGCCCTCCATCCCTGAATGGCGAGGAGTGCATGTCAGCACCGGTGCAGGGGCCGAAGCGCGGGAGATGCGCTCCGGTTATCAAGGAGTCACACCATCGTTCCAGGAGGGGATGAAGTGGTCTGTCCGGTGGGGACGCTTTATTTCAGATACGGATGTGGATCGTGCCCTCTCTGTGTGTGTGCTGGGCCAGGAGGTCGTCGATGAATTGTTCGATGGCGAGAATCCCGTCGGCGAGTCGGTAAAACTCCGAAATGAACGTTTCACCGTGATCGGAACGATGGAACCTCGAGGACGCAGCTTAAGATACGGCTGGAACCTGGATGATTCTGTGTTCATTCCGCTCACCACGGTACAGCAACGGTTCACAGGGAACGATTATGTCCGGATGCTCTCCATCCAGGCCAAAAGTGTGGATAAAGTCCCTCAAGCAATTATAGAAGCTACCGAACTCATGAAGAAGCGACATCGGGGGGAAGAATTTTTCACAACGCGAGATGTCGCAAGCGGCCTGGATTTTGTGCTGAGGATCAACAAGATCATCAAGATTCTACTGAGTGGTGTGGCGGGCTTTTCGCTCCTTGTCGGTGGCATCGGTATCATGAATGTCATGCTGGTATCGGTCGCTGAACGCACTCATGAAATTGGATTGCGCAAGGCGCTGGGCGCGAAGCGACGCGATATCCTCGGTCAGTTCTTGATAGAAGCGGTTCTTCTCTGCACCCTGGGTGGTATCATTGGATTGGCTCTGGGGATCTTCTTTGGCGTAGGTGTGGCGTGGGTTATCACCAGTTTTATCATCAAGTCAGTACATTGGCCCTCTGCACTCCCCCTGTTCTGGGCTGTGGTTGCTCTTGTTTTTTCAGCAACGATAGGTATCTCCTTTGGGCTTTATCCTGCTATTCGTGCAGCACGTCTGGCACCGGTAGAAGCTCTTAGAACGGAGTAACACATGAATCTCTTCGATGGCTTTGCGATGGCATTTTCTGACCTCCGAAAGCATCCGTTACGCGCTCTCCTCACAACGCTGGGAATTGTCATTGGGATCGGTACCGTCGTGAGTGTGGTGGCAATTGGTGATGGTGCCCGTGTCTTGACGCTCAATGAAATCCAGCAGACAGGTGGTACTCATATTGTCGAGATCTACCGGAATCCGTGGCAGCGGAGTAGCCGAGGAGGAACCCTCAGTCAGACAGCCCGTCAAGTGGTTCGTGGACGGTGGACCTACAACCGGGGAGAGGATCTCGAATTTGACGATGCCGTTGCAATCGAAACACGCGCGCCTTCCGTTGTGCAGGCCGTTCCTGAGCTTGATAATAACGATGTGAATGCCAGTGTTGAAGGAAACACAAAAAACGCACGTCTCGTGGGGACGACATCGGGATATCAGCGTTCTCACAACTGGTATGTGTTGGAAGGTCGGTTCCTGAATGACCGTGATGTCGAACGAGGAGCCACGGTTGGGATCATCGGAGCCCAGTTGGCGCAGGATCTCTTTGGCGAGATGGATCCCATTGGGCTGGAAATCCGTGCTCAACGTTTCCGCCAACACTGGGGAGATTCTTTTGACATGCGTCTGAAGATCATTGGTGTGATGGAACGCAAGGGGGATACAGGGGCTACAGAGGGCTGGGATGACACGATCATTATGCCACTCACGACCTTTCAACAGCGAGTCACCGGTAGCAAACGCCTGGAACGCATCCGAGCTGAGGTAGCGGATGTCACACAGATCGAGCAGAGCGTGCAAGAGATCGAGGCCGTTTTGAGTCGGCAGCATCCGGGACCCCAAAATCAATATGAGATCTGGATGGCCACTGAGGAACTACAAACAGCGGAGAAGGTTAGCCTCATCATGAAGCTGATGCTCGGTGGCATTGCGAGTATCGCACTTCTTGTCGCTGGAATTGGTATCATGAATATCATGCTGATCTCTGTTACGGAACGCACAAAAGAGATCGGCTTGCGGAAAGCCATCGGGGCCAGACGGCGTGACATTTTGTTTCAATTTCTCGTTGAATCCGCGGCATTGAGTCTGGGCGGCGGTATCCTGGGTGCTGGCTTCGGATACGTCCTCGGCAACGCGACCGCGAATCTCATCTCAAGACTCGTCTGGGAGGGGACTCAATGGCCGGTGGTTTTTTCTCCGATCTCTGTGATCATCGCGTTTATTGTAGCCGTCAGCGTGGGAATTACTTTTGGTCTCTATCCGGCAAGCAAGGCTGCCCGTTTAAGCCCCATCGAAGCCTTGAGGTATGAATAAATGAAATCCTATTGAATAAATGGAAACCCCATTGGTACTCACGTAAACTTCCATTGCATCTTCTACGTCTTAGTGGACGATACCAAACCCAGGAGCATTTGCCTATGCCAGTTCACCGTTTGCTTGTCTTTCCTTTCCTTTTTCTTTTTCTCACGGCCCATCCCGTGGATGCCGAGGATCTGAAACTTTCGGAACCTTTGACACTTCCTCAATGTATCGACATCGCCCTCCAGTACTCATCGACGATTCGCAATGCGCGTACAAACGTTGAGTTAAATCGACTCCGTGTACAGGATGCCAAGTCGAACTATTTGCCTGATATCGGTGTGAACGGACGTTACCAGTTCACGGATCAGATTGACTTTGGCTGGGAGCAACCCAATTACGATTCGACGATCCGTGGTAGCTATGTCTTGTGGGATCATGGTCAACGGGAAGCCACACTTGGCCAAAGTAAAGCGGACACGCGTCTCAGCGAGGCTCAGTATGAACGCTTGAAACTCAATCTCCTCCTGGACATTACTCGTGGATACTATAATATCCTCAGAACACAGGAACTGGTCAAGGTTGATAAGGAGTTGTTGGAACAAGCCCGTCAGAATACAAAGCGGGCCGAAGCCTTTCGGGATGTCGGTTCGCTCATCGATGCGGATGTTGCCAATATCGAATTGAATGAGGCGATCAGTGAACTGAATCTGCTCAACGATCAAAACGCGCTCGATGTGGCAATGGCGGCACTCCCTACGTTGTTGGGCCTGGATCCGGGAACTCTTGTCAACGTCGCGGAAGATCCAGATTATCAGGCGTATATAGATGGGAAACCGTTACCCAAACTGGACATCTCCATTGATGAAGCGACCGAAAGGGCGCTTGAACGACGACCAGAGAGAGCAGAGACCCAAGCGACATTCGACCGCCTGGACTGGTCACTCAGCTTGGCCAGATTACAGCGTTGGCCTCGGTTGACAGCTTCCTATGATTATAATGTCCTACTCGATGATTATCTAAGGGAACGCGATGACTTTAAGAATCACCGATCATGGCAAGCGCTGGCGACCCTCAGTTTTCCTTTGTTCGATGGTGGACGTACGAAACGTCAAGTTGAACAAGTTGAACTGCAACGAGAGCGGGAACTAGAGGATGCGGCTGCCCTGGAACGCTCTATCGCATTGGAGGTTCGTCAAGCTCATCTGGAAGTGCAACGTGCTGAAAAAGCCCTGGATATTGCAAAAAAGCGGGTTCGAGATGCAGAACTCAATCTCGAAGTTACGAACGCCCGGTTTGAACAGGAACTCGCTATTCCGTTGGAATTACTGGATGCACAGAATAATTATGCCCAGGCACTCACAGCAAGAGTCAATGCTTTCTACGATTATAAGATCGCACAGAGCCAGCTCAGGAAAGCCATGGGGGAACTTCAGTGAGAAGACCAAAAAAGAAAACCGTGATCATTAGCTCAGCCATCATCCTACCAATCTTGGTGCTTGTCCTTGTTTTTCGGCCCTTCCGTCGTGGTGAGGCCAATGAAGACGATAATTCAATTGAGATCGTCCGCCGAGGTGAATTCACCGTTCAGATCAAGGAGCGAGGAAATCTTGAACCCTTGATTTCAGTCGAAGTCAAATCCAACGTCGAAGGTGAAGTCCAGGAAGTTTATGTTGATGATGGTCAGCTTGTTAATAAAGGGGATCCTCTGCTGAAGATCGACGACCGTTTCATCCGGGAAGAAATGAACCAGGCGCAGGCCAACATGGATGCCGCTGAAGCCCGTTTAGAGCAGGCACAACGCCGCACCTTGCTGACAGAGAAACAGCAGGATAGCGTTCTGGAGCAGGCTCGTGAGACTCTGATCGCTGCACAGGCTGCTTATGATGCTGCAAAGGCGATCACCTATCAACAGATCTCGCAAGCGAAGACCCAAATATCAACAACAGAGGACAGCTTGCAGCAGGATCTGATCGCACTGAATCAGGCGGAGATCGCGCTTCAGCAGGCCAGACTCGTGCTACAACAATATCGAAATACGGAAGAATCGGCGCGGATCAATTGGGAGAATGCGAGTTCGGATCTCAAGCGTCAGCAGGATCTCTACCAGAAAGGATATGTCTCCAAGAAAACCCTGGAGGATGCGCAGGCGCGCGAAGCAAATATGCTTTCACAGTACCAGGCGGCCCAGCAGACTGTTGCAACTCAGCTAAAGACTGTTGACTCCCAGCAAAAGAACGTTGAGGCACGTAATACTGCCATTGAGTCACGTAAAACAACCCTTGATTATCAACGTGAGAATGTGGAGTCTCTGAAGCTTTCCCGTGCTGCTCAAGAGAAACAGGCCGAGGTAGAACTCAAGAATACGCAAACGCGCCTTCAGCAACTGATGGAGAGCATCGAAGCTGAAAAGGAGATCAGTAAGTATGCCGAGGAGAGTGCGAAGGCTGACCTCGTGCGAGCTAAGAGCACTCTCCAGAACGCAAAAGATCGACTCACGTGGACATTACTCGTTGCGTCGATGTCAGGTGTGATCACCCGACTGGCAGTAGAGGAAGGTGAGATCATTACCTCCGGACGATCCGCCTTTGCACAAGGTCCGGCGATTATGCAGATCGCAGATCTCTCTACAATGGTTGTAAAAGTACAGATCAACGAGCACGATATCAGTAAGGTCAAGCTCGATCAGAAGGCAAAGGTGACAGTCGACGCGTATCCAAAGAAAACCTTTGAGGGCATTGTCACAGAAATTGCTCCAAGCGGCATCCCGGGAGAAAACGTGATCAAGTTTGAGGTCACTGTCGAGGTCGAAAGTGAATCCAGCGAGTTGCGGCCTGCTATGAGCGCCGATGTTGATATCATCGTGGATCAACGCGATGATGTCCTTCAACTTCCGATAGATGCGGTGATCCGACAAGAACGGTTGATCATCACAGTCAACGTCCCTGATTCAGATATCGGTGCGCTCTATGCGGGGCAGTCTCTCGAAGTGGAAACACTTTCAGGTCGAAAGCTCAAAGGAAAAGTACTCGATGTTGACTCATCAAAGGCACGTGAGAATGTCCATATTCTTCTGGATCGCTCTCCCAAAGGACTTCGAAGTGGCCCAACAGAGATCACTCTTAATCTCGAGGATGAACAACAGATCCCTAATCTCGAAGCTGTTGTGCAGAGTGAACGTCGCTACTTTGTACGATTGGACAAACCCGGGGATAAGGATAAAAAAGAATCCGGACGCCGGAAAAGGTTCAGACGCTGGAGAAGGTCCAAAGACGAGAATGAACTCAAAGGAGTAGAAACGCCCATTGAGGTCGGTTTGCGCAGTGATACGCACTATGAGATTCTTGCAGGACTTCAAGAAGGAGATCGTGTCTTTGTCCCTTCTATTGAAGAGCTAACCCAACAAGAAAGAGAACGCTAGACAATGTTGATCGAAGTTCATAATCTGACGAAAGTCTACCAGATGGGGACAGTTGAGGTCCGGGCGTTGCGCGGCCTGGATCTTAACGTCGAACAAGGGGAATTCGTGGCGATTATGGGACCATCTGGATCGGGGAAATCGACACTCATGGACATTCTTGGCTGTCTGTCCAAGCCGACGGAGGGTTCTTATAAATTGGACGGTGAAGAAGTGGGAACCTTGTCAGACAATCAACTGGCAGAGATCCGTAACCGCAAGATTGGGTTTGTCTTCCAGTCCTATAACTTGCTGCCACGTACTTCAGCACTGCATAACGTTGAACTGCCGCTGATCTATTTTGGAACCGGACGTCGAGAACGGCGGCGACGGGCGATGGCTGCTCTGGAGGCCGTAGGCTTAGCGGATCGCATCCATCACAAATCGAATGAGATGTCGGGAGGACAACAGCAAAGGGTTGCTATCGCACGGGCACTGGTCAACGACCCATCTATTCTGTTTGCAGATGAACCGACGGGTAACCTCGATTCTCGATCCAGTGAGGAGATCATGGAGATCTTCGACCGCTTGAATGAAGAAGGCAACACCATCCTCATGGTCACGCACGAACAGGACATTGCACGCCATGCACGGCGTGTCGTTCGTCTCCGTGATGGCCTCGTCGAAAAAGACGAACGAACATAGCCATCTGTCTCTGTGCTAATATCGTTTGGTTCTGAGGGGATGAGCCTAACCTGGCAGTCGTGCCCGGTCCCAGGGGATTCCCACAAGTATGACGATGAGACTGAACGGGAACCAGAGTGTAGCCCGACGATATTTCTGCTTCGATCTTTTCAGCATGTGCAGGGAGTTTGTTGGCATTTAGGGCAACCCGTCGCATAGATTGATGCAGCATCTTCGAGATCGATCCTTAAGAGACTCGCAATGGTACTCAACCAAGCAAATACATCGGCAATCTCTTCTTTGAGCCTTTGAGGATCTCGACTGTCTTTGATTTCTCTCGCCAGTTCTCCCACTTCCTCTACGAACCAGATAAATGTCCTATCGATGCCTCTCTGTTGGTCTCGATCATAGTAGAGTTCCTCTATGCATCGCTGAAATTCCTGAATGGTCATAGATACCTCAGATAAGACAGTTCCTGGCCGTTGCTATTGGGTCAGTTGCTCAAGCATCGCATGGGCCTTTGTGTTCATCATATCATAGCGTATCGCGTTTTCAAGTGCCGCAATAGCATCCTCTCTATTGCCATTCTTAAAGTGGAGTACCCCAAGGTTGTAGTAAGCATCACTGTTACGAGGATGAAATTTCAAGAGTTCTTTGAATACATCAATCCCCTCATCAAACCGTCTCAGATGCCCCAGGATGAGTCCAAGATTCTTTCGAGGCTCTAGCCACGTAGGCTTGAGCTGGATGGTTTTGCGAAGAGGTTCAATCGCTTCTTCCGGCTGTTTATTTCGATACAAGGCCATCCCGAGATTAAACTGTGCCTCTGCGTGATCCGGGTTCAATTTTGTCGCGTGCTGCAAAGCCTCAATGGCATCCTTATAGCGACGAACTTTGAAATAAGCAAGCCCCAGATTATAGTAGGCTTCAAACGATGTCCGATCAAGTTGTGTCGCTTGATCCAAATGGGTAATTGCATCTCCCTGTCGTCCTTGCGCACTATAGACCGCTGCAAGGTTGATGTGAGCCTCGATGAATTCAGGATCCAATTCAATTGCTTTTTTCCATTCAACGATCGCCGCGTCGATTTTTCCATCTTTGTGAAACTGAACGGCCCGGTTATAGTGGATCCGTCCCTCGCGCTTGTCCACACGTTGCACAAGGTTGACGTATTCATCAACGTTGACTTCTGGATCTAATTCTTTTGCTTTTCGGAAGGCAGCTTCCGCTTTTGCGTACTGCTGAAGACGTATGTAGAGCAGGCCAACGTTGAGTTGAATCTGCGCATCTTCAGAATCTATCTGGACTGCCTGTTCAAAGGCTCTCAATGCCTGATCGTACTGTTCCTGGTGGTAGTGTGCGAGCCCCTGGAGATTATAGAGTTGAGCGTCCTGGCCATATTTCTCTATGAACTCTGTAACCAGTGTGACCACCTTGGGATAATCCTTCATGCTGTAGTAGACAGACACAAGGTTGTAGTGGGCGGTTTCATCCGGCATGACTTTCATGAACATTGGAATAGCCTTACCAAAGTCTCCCGCTTTATAGTATGCCATCCCAAGATTGATATAAGCATCGTGCAGAATATCCGGATTGAGCAATAGACTCACATCATCCACTCCGGTTTTGTTGATTTGCTCAATCAGTTGCTCAAAAGTGTCGATAGATTCCGTGTACTGTTCCTGATAGTAATAGGTGAGTCCGAGGTTATAGAGAACGGGAAGGAAGCCAGGCATCTCTTCAAGCACTTTCTTCAGGGATCTTTCGGCTTCTTTGTAGCGTCCCTCTTGATAAGCCTCCATACCATGATCATACCAGTCCAGGATGGGGGTTGCTTCCAGGGCATTCCCGAACTGCTGACGTACAGCGTCACGATAAGCTCGCGGAATATCTGCCATCAGATTACGGGGAGGGGGAGTCCATTCTTCTTCCTCAGTCTCCGTTGCCTCCGTGATCGATCCCTGACTCGTCAGATCCTCAGGGGAGAGCGTCCGATCAATGTTGGCTGAAGGAGGGGGATGGGTGGCACAGCCTGTGAAGAAGATCCATAGAACCAATAGTGGAAGAATCGCAAATGTGGTGCGGAGCATGGTCATTACCTCCGGGAAGCTAGTATTCGCGCTCGATCACGAAATCCACTACATCCAGGAATGCTTCACGAGCCTGTGAGTTCGGAAGTCTTGGAAACTGCTCGTTAAACAGTTGTTTGGAAAACTGCACTAACCGCTGAGCATGTGTGCGGGCGTATTCAGTCGAACCATGGGAGTGCATTTGATCAAGGATCCATAAGATATCCGACTCCTGCTTCATGGTTCGTGGTTCGCTGAGAATCGCTTGAATCCGCTCTTTTTCTATCTGTGAGCTACGTCGCAGCAGATGGATGAGAATCAGCGTGCGCTTACCTTCCCACAGATCCCCCGCGATCTCCTTACCATATTTGCCCTCATCGGCTGTGAGGTTCAGCAGATCATCCTGTAGCTGAAAGGCGATTCCCAATGTACGACCGATTTCTCGGAAAGCATTGATCTCTCGCTTCGATGCTCCTGCAATGAGGGCACCAAGCCTGCACGGACTTACACACGTATAGGAAGCTGTCTTCCGCTCACACATCAAGTAGTAATCTTCTTCGGAAAGATCCCAGGTGTCCTGGGCCACCCAACTCAATTCAATGTGTTGTCCTGCGGCCACAGTACTTACCAGTTCGGTAAATTCATGAAGCACCTGGAAGGAGCATTCATAACCCAAATCCTCCACATTCTGATGAAGCAGACACCACATCTGATTGTGAAGCGCATCCCCCGCATTGATCGCCATAGGTATCCCGTACTTGTGGTGCAGGCACGGCTCCCCGCGTCGGAGATCCGAGGCATCCTCAATATCATCGTGGATAAGGATCCAGTTCTGGAACAGTTCAATGGCAGCCGCTGTACGGATGGCCAAATGTGGTTTGCCGCCAAACGCTTCACAGATCAACAAGCACAATGTGGAACGAAGGCCCTTGCTTGCACGCAGAGGATAATCCCACATCATCGTGTAAAAAGCCTGGAGATTTGGGTGCTCATGAGTCACCGGCAGGAACTCCATGAGGCAGCGCTGTACCTTTTCGCGGTTCCGCTTCAGCAGTTTTGGTACATCCACCATGGAGACCTCCCGGGAAGGGGGCGAGCGACGTGCAAGGAAGAGACTCGGTACAGCAATACAATGGGTTCTTCAGATGTGGGACATGGCAAGAGGACAAGAGCAACTGTGGTTTATCAGGCTAGGTTTCAGTTTCCTGATCGTCGTTGCTGTCAGAATAGTAATACTGATAGTAGTTGCTATAACGGTAGCGCCCATAGTAATAACCATATTTGTTATAGCCGTAGCGTCCTCCGTAACCATAGTAGCCAGCATGCTGTACCTCCGTCAGGTTACAGAGTGTCCCTATGTTCCTTGGATTCGCCTCGAGTAGTTCTTCAAGAGCTGTACGAATATCAAACCGTTTGGTTTTGACGATATCGAAGGTGTAGATCACGGTGTCCACCAAAGATGACAAGATGATGGGATCGGCGGCGGCGCGTACCGGGGGGGAATCGATCACGATATAGTCATATTCAGTACGCAAAAACTCCAGCAGTTGCTCCATACTTTCAGAACCGAGCAGCTCTGAGGGATTTGGCGGATTCGTGCCACTGGGAATCAGGCTTAGATCCATGTCGGGAAGTTGCTGATCCACGACAGTCTGCTCATTGCTCTTGGGGATGTAAACTTGTCTGACAATTCCCTGTAATAGCTCCTGCATTTGCTGTCGCGCTATCTCCTCATCAGCACCCTCGAGCACCTTCGATCCATTGGAACCATCGGGAATACGGACGTCGGCGTTATGTTGGCGTGCTTCGAGCCATCTTCTGACCGGAGAATCTTCTGGTTCATTCGAGAACATAAGCCGCCAGCGTATCAGCAGATCGGTGAGGCCAGGTTTTCTGTCATGTTCGAGGGCTAATTGTCCATCTGTGTCCTCATCGGCCTCTGATGGTACCAGTTCGGTCCCTACTGTTGCCTCTATTTCGTTTCTGTTGGTTCTGACATGAGGGTTATTGGCTGCTGTTCTGAAGATCCGATGCTGTACGGATTTCCTTAGGTCCGCGTCAATGAGAAGCACTCGCTTTCCCATCTGCTGAGCAAGGGCTACGGCAAGATTGGAGGAAATCGTCGACTTACCTTCTCCAGGGGTCGAGCTGGTAACCAAAATACAGCGTACAGGCGTCTGGGCTCCCATGAACTGCAACTTCGTGCGGATGATCCGGAAAGCTTCAGCGGCTGCCGATTTGGGTTCCCTCACTGCTACAATGTAGCTGCGATCTCCTTCCATGCTCTCAATTGCGGGCACCATCGTCAAGAAGGTAGGCTCTAATGCGGCATTCATACGTTTGCTACTGAGTTCCAGATCTCGTTGGGCTTCCTCTACCGTGCCATAGGTATTATCAAGATACTCCCTTAAAAAGGCAAGTCCGATGCCAAGTGATAATCCAATCAGTCCGCCAAGCATCAGATTCATCATTTTTCGAGGGCTGATTGGAAGGGGGTCTTGGCTGAAAGCTGCCGGCTGGAATGTCGTGATATTCCCAGGTTCCGCTTCACTGAGCATCATCGCTTCCTGCTCTGCCTGAGCAAGCGTCTCACTGAGAGATTGATAAAGCATCACCTCTCGCTTGAGTCTTGCAAGTTCTTTCTCCATATCAGGCATTTTCGCCAGTAATCCTTCGTAATATCCAATCTGCTCACCGAGAGTTGCGATCTCCGCTTGTGCAGCAAGCATTTCAGAATGTGCCCGGATCAATTGATCCATGAGGCTCGTTACCAGTGGATTTGGACTTCGGGTTTGCGTTACCTGATTTTCCGCCTCATCCAGGAGAGCTTGTTCCCTGGCAGCGATCACGACTTCTTGCCGGGCGATCTCCTCGTTCTGACCATCTGGATATCTGGCTTTCAGACGAGCAAGTTCGACATAGGCATCTTTTAGCTTAAGGCGGAGTTCAACCAACGCAGGATTGGCAGTCAGTGTCTCACTCGCTAAGATCGTTGGATCTTCCTCCTGGAGTTGCGCCGTCAGTTGCTTCACGCGGCTGTCGGCACTACGGCTTTTCATCTTTGCTTTCGTCAGCAGCAACCGGAGTTGATTGAGCGATGTAATCGTCGCTTCAGCTTCTGCCGTCAATGAAATCGTATCGTGTGCTGTTTGGTATCGGCTCAGCTCGTTGGCCGCGCTGCTGAGTTGTTTCTGAATTATTTGCTTCTTCTCAGTTGCGAATCTCTTGGTCTTTTGCATCCGCGAGCGTGAATCGTCAACCATAAGCTTTTCGAACACGGCGGCTAACCGATTCACAATACTTACCGCACGTTCCTGGGTAGCAGCCTTTACAGTGATCCGAATCACATCCGTATCGCGCAGAGGTTGAACGCTCAGATTTTCCCGGAGTTCCTTCACCAGCTTTTCGTGTTGTACTCGCCGGTAGTACTGTCGGAACTCATCAAAGGACCATAGACTTCGATCCGGGTGATCTATATTCTCTTGAAGGAATCGACTGTACGCATCGCGAATTTCGTCCTCCTGAATCCGTCGCTGGATCAATCGACGGTAATCCCCATAGTTATAGATCGGATCCATATAGTAGTCTTGAAAATCAGCGAACCTTGGGGGGGACACGAGATCATCTTCATCGTATCTGGCGTCATAAACAGGGCGGAGACCTTCTTTCTGGATCGCCTTCTGAGTTTCTTCGCGAGATTCCAATCCAAATGTCGACTCGAGATTCAGGTATTGCTGGAACGTATGGACAGCAAGCGTCCCCAGAAACTCCTGCTCTGTATCATTCACCTCGAAAGTTTTCGATAGTTCCGCAAGTGACCCTATGGCCTTTTGTAGAGATTCATAGTCCTTCGGCCTCTGCTTTCTGACGGCTTCTATAGAACGCTTCAGATCCGCCGTAGCCAGTCTTATTTCGTTGGCACGCTCTCTATCAAAGTCCAATCGCGAAAGTTGCCCCAGACGCTTCGATACTGCACGGATCTTATTATACTGGGACACTGGAGTGTTCTCCCCAAGGCTACCCACAAGATCTTCTAACTGTGCAATCCGATAAGGCAATTCCAGTGCCAGCCACTTATTTCGGAACTCACGGTAACTTGTAGCGCTCATCTCCGGAATAGCGCTCAGAATCCCTACCCCAAGTCGATCAGAGAACCATGTGAGGAACTTGCCACGGTGTTTAGGTAGAGGATTTTCCAGCAACGCAAGCCCATCGACGACCTTTTCCAGTGTGGCCGGGCTTCGAATAATCTCACTGAGCGTCTCCAACTCCGCAGCACGTCCAAAAATCCCCGTCATGAACATATCCTCGAAACCACTTGAAGGAAGACCTTTCTCCTGCTGTTTGACCCAGAGCTGTGCAGTCGCCTGATAGGTAGGCTGACTGATGTCGTTCTTGATGAATGCCGTCATGAGTGCCAACAATAGGATGAAGAAGACACTCCACTTGCTGCGATAAAGAATAAGAAAGTATTGCTCCAATCGGACGCTTGTGATATTTTCATTCTCTTGATGCTGCATCAATTCGACTCACCTCATTAGCGCGTAGCAATATTATAGATAAGCGAAGCCGTCAGTACAACCGTATAGAGAGCATTCCAGTTGACCTTCAAACGTTTGGGAATGCTTAACGTGTCTCCAGGATGAAGCATAAGTCCTGCAGTCTTCGCATCTTCATCAAACAGATCCATAAGGTTCACAGGTTCTCTGCTTCCGTCCCTGCGTTGGATGAATGCTTTCTTGAGGTTTGCTCGATCTTCGACAAGTCCACCTGCGAGCGATAAGGCTTCGAGCACATCGATGGATCCTTTAACGGCATATTGCCCCGGAGATTTAACTTCGCCGATAACACTGACCTTCTCATCAACATAGGCGTTGGGGATATAAAGGACATCACCTGGGGACATCATATATCGATCGGATTGAAGGGTAGGGTCTTGAGAAAGTTGCTTGAGATCTACCTGAGTAGTACTGCTATTGGGATGGATCACCACGGCATTCTCTAAATCAGATATATCCTGTAGCGGACCACTTGCCATCCAGAGTGCCCTTAACACATGGATCCGTTCTTCCTCAACGGAGAAGCCATCAGGCTTTACAACAGCTCCGGTGACGGCGATAAGTCGTTGCTGAAGACGACTGGGGACCAGCACCATGTCCTTCGATTGAAGTTCAAGATCGATCTCGGCATCGCCATTGAGCAGCCCACTGATATCTATCGAGTTCAACAGTTGTCCATTACGAAAGACCCTCACATTTTTCATGTCGGCTTTTTCATGATCCAGACCACCCGCGAGTGCCAGTGCCTGCAGCAGATGAACACTATCCCCATCAAAGAAATAGCGTCCTGGGGTTTTCACCATGCCCTGGACATAGACCTCACGCTGCTGTGCCATCAACACAGAAACATAGACGGTGGGGTAGTTAAGGCCCGCTAAGTTCTGGGAGATCAGCTCACTCAACTTGGCAGGAGTCATACCAGCCACACGAACATCCCCTATGCGTGGATAGGAGATCATGCCATTGGGTAGGACAGATAACTGCCGACTGTATTCTGGATATCCTTCGATGTAAATATCTAATCGATCACCGACATGAATTTTGTAATCATCTTGTGAGTTCTGAGCATTTACGAGGGGGGGAATACAAATCAACCCACACAGGATACAAACGAACGTATAACTAACAATAGACTTAGGCAACGTGTTTACTTCCTCCTCGGAGAACTGTGTATATTAACGTGGCTATTTCAGTTCAGGATGACCATGATATGCTTTTGTAAGACCCTTGGGGAAGAAGCATAAAAGCATCGCGTTATTGTAACACACACTATGCATACAAGCAAGAGAGAAACAGGGATATCCAATACGACTATTTCGGTTTGAGTATCTCGGATGACGTTTAGTCCATGTTGATCAAAAATCTGGCTGTCGTTTTGGATATTTCCGCGTTTCCATTGACATCCACACAAAACACTCCACACAAAACACTCCACACAAAACACTTGACCCACAGTGCAAGATCGGCTATCCTCACTTTCAGCGCACAATCTCATATGTTGCATCTATGATATTTTAAGCCATATTCTTAGCCCTGCGCCACGTTTCACTGTGACGGCAGGAGAAATACGGAACCCATGCAAACGCAGTCAGGCGACGGAAGAAGATAAAGATGCTCATCAATCAATCGATTACACCTGTTCAACTCCGACCTCAGTTAGAATGGCTCTTTGAACTCTCTGGACACAAGATCCTTGCCATAGAGGACACATGGGACCCCGCACAAGGAACCCCTGTATTCACGGTCCAGGGGTGTTATACCACACGCGGCTGGACCGAGTGGACCCAGGGATTTCTGTTTGGATCAGCGATTTTACAGTTTGATGCAACCGGGGATGAAAAATTCCTGGAGATCGGCCGGCGGAATACAGTCGAGTGTATGGCACCGCACGTAACACATGTGGGAGTCCATGATCATGGGTTCAACAATGTCTCAACCTATGGAAATCTGCGTCGCCTGATGCGCGAGGGACGAATCCCGGCTGATTCGTGGGAGATGAACTTCTATGAACTCGCACTGAAAGCCTCGGGCGCCATCCAGGCCAATCGCTGGTCTTCCATCAGAAACGATCTCGGTTTCATCTATTCGTTCAATGGCCCTCACTCGCTCTTTTCCGATACGATCCGCTCGCTCCGTGCTCTCGGCATTGCACACCAGCTTGGACATGTGTTGATGGCGGAGGGAGATCGTCCCATCTCGCTGCTGCACCGTCTGATCCTGCATTCAAAGACAACAGCGGAATACAATATCTACTATGGGGAAGAACGAGACGCATATGATATACGCGGGCGGGTCGCTCATGAATCGATTTTCAACATGAATGATGGAAACTATCGCTGTCCGAGCACACAACAGGGCTACTCACCGTTTACGACCTGGACACGTGGGCTTGCCTGGGTCATCACAGGCTATGCGGAGCAGTTGGAGTTTTTCGAAAACATCGATGATCGCGAACTGGAACCCTACGGCGGGAAAGATCAGGTGACGAAACACATGATCAAAGCGGCCCGTGCAACGGCTGATTTCTACATTGAGAATACGGCGGCCGATGGAATTCCATACTGGGATACGGGAGCACCGGGGTTGGTGCACCTGGGAGACTGGCGGAACCGCGCTGCCGAGCCTTTCAATGATCACGAACCAGTCGATAGTTCCGCTGCTGCAATTGCTGCTCAAGGGTTGATCCGACTCGGAAACTACCTGAAAAACCGGGGGAGACAGGAAGCAGGATCTCACTACTATCAAGCGGGTATGACGGTGGCTGAGGCGCTATTGTCTCCTCCTTACCTTTCCGAGGAGCCACACCATCAGGGACTTATCTTACACTCAGTCTACCATCGACCCAACGGTTGGGATTACATCCCACAAGGAAGCAGCATTCCCAACGGGGAATCATCCATGTGGGGCGATTATCATGCCCGAGAGCTTGCGCTGTTACTGTTACGTGAGGCACAATGCAAGCCGTATCTGACGTTCTTTGACTGATCGATGGAGGATTGTTAATCGATGATCTCGTCGATCCACCAGCGACCACCATCCCGGTGCATCACGATCTCAGGAGATTGATCGCCCATCGGCATCGCAAGATTGAACCTGAATTCGTTCTCACTCACCAGTCGTCCATTGGTTGGCTGGATCTGCTGAAACATCATCTCGGCCTCTGGTGGCAGCTCATCAAAGCGCAACTGTTCTATCTTCTCACGTGCCTGTCCCCGCGCCATCGAGAGCATTGTATCCAGATCCAGATTTCTCAGGGCGGCAACAAACTCATCTATGACCAGTTCGGGTTTTACGGATTCCTCATCCATCGATTCAGCCATCCCATCTGAGAGCGATTCTGTTGATTCAGACATCGGGCCTTCTACGCGAATCATCTCTGTCTCAATGGTCTCTTCCCGGATGTCACCATACTCTTGAGCTTCGGCCTCACCGGATGCAAGACGATCCAGAAAGGCAATCGCTTCCTCGAAGATTTTATCAATTTCTTGATCTGAGACAGTGATGCGTGCCTCGGCGGGTGACAATTTAGTTTGGCCGGAATCATCATGATCTCTCTGCACCGTAGAACCTGTGGGATCTGCCAGCCGATCTGTCTCAGTGGTAATAGGTTGCCTTGCATAGAGAAAGAGCGCGACGATAATCACCGGAATCAATCCGATTGCGCCATACAACCAACGTCGGTTCATCTTATGAGTCTCCCTTCTGGCCAGGTTGATGCACGATCTTGCGGATCTGTCCGATCACCTTGGCAGGCTCGTCCCGTTGAAACACGTTTCTTCCAAAGGCAACACCTCTCGCACCTGCGTTGACTGCGCCCTGAATCATTTGAAACATGGCGTCATCGGTGTCTGTTTTCGCTCCACCCAGGATCACAATCGGGATGGGACTCATGCGGGCCACATCTTCGAATCCCTCTGCGATGTAGCTGATCTTGAGAATATCGGCCCCCATTTCGATACCCATGCGGCAAATATGTTTGAGTATGCTGATGTCCTGACGATCCTCCGTTGTGGCCTGCTGCCCCCAAAGCACAGGCTCCAGTAAAAGTGGCATCCCCCACCGTTCACATTCACTGGCAACTTGGGCTACTGCCTGCACGTTATCAGCGTGAATCCTGGCATCAGCGCGTCCGTAGGACATCACCATCTTAACCGCGTCGGCTCCCAGCCGCACAGCATCCTCCACGGGAACGATCAAACGATAGTCTTCCCCTGTTGCTGGTTTCCCGGGGAGAGTACTCCCCGTAGGCCGATCCACCGTGATGATCAGTGCCGGTTTGCCGCGTCCGCTCAACAGATCAGCCGTGCAACGCGCGAGTCCTGCGCTCAGGATAAGCCCATCCGGCCGGCCATCAAGAATCTGCCCGAGGCGTTCACGGACCCGTTCAAGTCCACCCGGAACACCTCCCAGACCATGATCGATGGCGATGATGACTGTGTTCCCCGATGTCGAATCAAAAAGATGACCCAAGCGTATCTGTTTGCCAGTGTTCATGTGTTTTTCCTTTCGCAGCTAACCATTCCCGTCATCATAATAAACCAGGTTCATCATAGGTATGACACCGATGTGATGATTATTGTTGGAAGAAAGGTTGCATTGCATCATCCAGTGCACGATAGCGAGCATAAAGCTGCTCATACATGGGTTCTCGCTTCGGTTCCAGTCGACTGCTTGGTTGAACCCAGACATCTGCGACGGTTCGGAGATCCGGGAAACGCTCAATCCCCACAGCGGCCATCATAGCACTTCCTAACAGACCGGCTTCCGGGATACGTGGGGTTATCACGGGCATGCTCGTCACATCTGCAATGATACGCAGCCAAAGCTGACATCGTGTCCCACCACCCACACACCAGAGGTCCGTCGCATCCAGCATCTCGCGTTCCTCCAGGATATGACGAATCTGGCAAGCCGTTCCCTCCAGGACAGATCGAAACAGGTGGCTTCGCCGATGGCTCAAAGTGAGCCCGAAGAATACTCCGGTGGCTCCGGGGCTCATGTAAGGCCCGCGTTCGCCCATCAGATGCGGGAGGAATACCAACCCGTCAGCCCCAGGCGCGACCTGGGATGCTTGATTCTCAGCCATCTCATAATTCGTAGCGTCTGCTTCTTGTTCACAGAGGTTCTCCACGTACCATCGCATTGCAGATCCGAACGTTGAAGTGGCCCCGAGAAATCGCGTGTGCATCTGTTCCCCGCTCCCTGAAAGTCCCGTGGCTAACCAGGCAGCAGTGCCCATATACAGACAGAGGCGACCGGGAATGTACAGATTCGTGCCGAGTATGGTAGCCCGCACATCAGAGCTTCCTGTGACAACAGGGATTCCAGCGCGCAACCCCCATGCAATCGTCCGGTGTGTCGTGAATCCGGCAATCTGTGTCGATGGTCGAATCTGTGGGAACTTCGATGGCGAGACATCCAGAATTTCCGATAGATAAGGCTCCGACCAGCCTGCATCCGGTTCACGGCCTAGCAGTGACGTACCACCGGCATCCGAGGGATCGGTGGCCCAGGCACCCGTCAATTTCAGCCGTATGAAATCTTTCGGGAGGAGGAACTGATGAGTTGCATCCACGATATCCGGATGGTGACGTTTGAGCCAATAGAGCTTTGCCGCAGAGGTCGTCGTGCGCGGGAGTCCCCCGGTCAGCTCCCGTACTCGATCTCCGTGAGTGGCCGCGATCAGTTCACACTCTGGCTGGCATCGTTGATCCATCCAGAGCATGCTGTTCGCGAGTGGTTCACCGGCGGCGTTCACAGGCACGAGAGCATGCATCAATCCACAGAGGCCGATGGCATCTACCTGATCGGCCACGACACCAGCATCGCCCAACACCCCCGGGATGAGCCGGGATACGGACTGCCACCATACATTGGGATCGGCTTCAGCCCAGCGGGGTTGATGATGGTATAGGGGCATCTCTTCTCGCCGGTATGCAATAAACTCGCCATGATAATCGCATAACGCGATTTTGCAGCTTGTCGTGCCCAAATCGATAGCGAGGATATAGGCATTATTCCTGGATTTCGATGACAACCTTTAGGCCCTCTTGGTGGACAACAGCCTCGAATCCATGATAGATTTCATCGAGCGGCAGACGATGGGATATCAGAGGTTCCAGCTTGACGATACCATACTCGATGAGTTTGAGTGCCGTGGTAAAATCATGAGGCGTGAAATCGTGGCTTCCTGTGAGGTCGATCTGCTTATAGTGGATCACGTTCGGATCAAGATCCATCGTTCCCGGAGGGTAAAAACCTGCGAACAGATTTACAGAGGCATTGATGCCAGCCATCGAAAGAGCCATTTCAGCCGCCTTTGTGGAGCCAACGGCAACGACAATGGCGTTTGCGCCCCTTCCATCCGTCAGTTCGGTGACCCGCGCAACCGCATCCTCCTCATCCACCTGGATCGTCACATCGGCACCCACTTCCTCTGCCTTCTGGAGTCGGTTGTCGATCCTATCACACACGATCACCCGGGCGCCATGATACTTGGCAAGCTGAGTATGCATCAAGCCAATGGGCCCCACACCCACAATCACGACATCATCCCCAGGTTGGATTCGATTCTTTCTGATGCCGTTGAGGCAACAGGCTAATGGCTCAGTGAAGCAGGCTTCTTCGTAACTCACATGCTCCGGAATAACCCGAAGGTTCGTCGCAATGGCAACGCCTTCTTCACAGAACCCACCTCGTACCAAAGCACCACGTGTGTTGGAACAGTAGTTGAAGATCCCCCGCCGGCAGTAGTGGCATTCGCCGCAGACCACACGCCAGTCAGGGACTACCCGGTCCCCGGGTTGGAATCCCTCCACCTCAGGTCCGACTTCCATAATTTCTCCGACCCACTCGTGACCCAATCGGCGCGGATACTGGTCCGTCGTGCGTGCCCCTGTGTACCAGCGCACATCGCTCGGACAGACGCCACATACTTTTATATCGATCAGAACCTGCGTTTCCTGGGGTGTTGGATCTGCAATTTCCTCAACTCGTACATCACGAACACCATAGAGCATGGCTGCTTTCATGGATAACCCTCAATTATAACAGTGTTCATCCCCTGGGAAGATGCCTCCACGCACATCCTCGACATAGGCGCGGGCGGCTTTTTCCATCTCGGGCGCTAATAGCGCGTAACGTTTTACGAAGCGTGGCGTGAACTCCTCGAAAATCCCAACCACATCGTGCCAGACAAGCACCTGACCATCGCAATCAGGCCCGGCACCGATCCCAATCGTTGGAATATCAAGCTGCTGTGTGATCTGGGCTCCCAGCTTGCGAGGCACCGATTCGATCACCAACGAGAAACAACCTGCGTCTTGCAGTTCCGCTGCCTCGCATAGAAGTTGTCGAGCTGCCGCTTCTGTGCGACCTCGTACCTTGAAATTTGTGGCTGTCTGGGGGGTAAGCCCAATATGCCCCATGACCGGAACCTGATGTCCTACCAGATGTTGGACGATCTCTTTATAGTTGCCCTCTAATTTGACGGCATCTGCTCCTACAGACAGGAAACGCTGTGCGTTCTCAAGCGCCTGTTTGGGAGATTCATAAGAGAGATAAGGCATATCCCCCACAAGGAAGCAGCAAGTGTTACCACGAGCAACAGCCGCAGTATGGCGGAGCATGTCGTCCATTGTCACTTCTTGAGTAGACGAGTATCCCAGCAGAACCATTCCGAGCGAATCGCCCACCAGGATCATATCGATCCCAGAGCGATTCAATATCCGCGCTGTGGGATAGTCATAAGCTGTCAGCATTGTGATCTTCTGCCCCTGCTGTTTCATCTGCCGGAGACTTTCAACGGTCCTCTTCCCGAGAGTTTCGCCTGACATTGTCTTGTTTCTCCTGATTCATCTGTCGTATGGGAATACGCATTAAAAATCAAATGGAAACGATCTGTCCAACGTCGATGGATTCCTGCGTTTTTTTACAAAGGTAGAGAGAATCTCGGGCTGACTGTCCAGATAGAACCGTCGGTTCTTCTTGATTGCGGATCGCATCAACCACATACTGTAACTCAGCTCCGAAGGCATCGTCAAAGGGGACTGTTGGGGTCAGTTTCTGTTGGTCACGAGTATATAATGTCACCGGGGTTCCCCAGGTTGAATTGAACTGCATGGTTGCTCGCTCGAAATAGACATCATAGCCGTGTTCAAATTGCAGTTCTGGCATGGCAATGGAGCCACTATTCACACTCACACAAACGTTCTCGTTCGGGTAGTAATATTGGACGTTGAGATAGGCGGCATCCCCGCCCCTGCTTCTGAAGGCTATCGCATTCAGCGCGTCCGGCATTCCAAACAGATACCGCACGAAATCCACATCGTGGATGTAGAGTTCATCGACTGTATTGCCTGTTCTCGTAGGATCCTCAAACCAGGTCGCGGAGATCATCCGTTTGAAATGAGCTGCGAGAATCCGACCGTATTCACCTTCATCAGCGACCTGCTTGATGACAGCAAACTCCGGAAAGAATCGGAGTACATGCCCTACGGTGATCAATCGGTCTGCCTGGGTGGCTGCTTCGATAACGGCATCCGCGTCCGCGACATTCAAGGCTATCGGTTTCTCCACAAGCACATGTTTTCCCTGCCTGACAGCCGCAATCGCCACATCTTTGTGCATTGCACTTGGCAGACAAACATCAATCAGATCGAGATCAGGGTCCGCTAACAGTTGATCCAATTCAGAGTATTTGCGGATGTCTGTGAGGTCATGAACACCACCACCCTCACCGAAATTCCCCTTGATGTCACGCCAATCCCCTTGCAGCTTTTTGGGGCTCCGTGTGCAAATCGCCCTGACTTCCGCGCCCTCGACCTGCTGGTATGCCTTGAAGTGAGTCACTCCCATAAATCCGATACCAGCGATACCAACTTTGACCATCGCTTACCTCCATCTGTATTGTAGAAAGATGAGTAGGGAACCTGCTTTTTAGCAAGCATATCAGAAAAGCCGTACCATGTCAATCAGAATGCATAGCCTAACTCGCGGAGACGGTGTGTACTGGAACGCCACTTCGGTTGTACAAGCACCAGAAGCTCGAGGAAGACGGGACCCTCCAGAAAATGCTCGATCTCCTCGCGTGCTAATCGACCGATCTCCTTGATGGCACTTCCCCTTTTCCCCACAAGGATTCCTTTCTGTGACTCACGTTCAACGTAGATCACTGCTCGAATGTAAGTTTTCCCCTCGCTCCGCTCCTTGAACTCTTCGATCATGACTGTGGTGGCATAGGGGATCTCCTGGTGAGTTCTGAGGAATACTTTCTCTCGGATGGTTTCCGCTACAAAGAAACGGGTGGGAAGTTCACTCACGATATCCGTAGGGTAATAGGGCATCCCTGCCGGTAGATAATCTGGCAACACCTCCAGGAGATCCGCCAAACCATCTCCCTTCACGGCAGAGATCGGGATGATCTCAGCGAAATCAAACCGGTGGACATATACGTCCATGAGTGGCAGCAGAGCAGGCTTGGGGATCCGGTCGATCTTGTTAATCAGCAGGATCACTGGCTGTTTGCCCTCGTTGAGTTTCTCCAGAATCTCGGATTCAATCTCCGATGATGAGTGAGTTGCATCGATCATGTAAAGGATCAGGTCCGCATCGGCCATTGCATTGTAAGCCGCTTTGATCATGTATTCGTGCAACTCATAGGATGGTCTGAGAATCCCGGGGGTGTCGAGAAAGATCGTCTGATAGCGGTCCGTTGTGAGAATTCCCGTGATCCGATTGCGAGTTGTCTGCGGTTTGGGAGTGACAATCGCCAGCTTCTGCCCCATCAGAGAGTTGAGCAGTGTAGACTTCCCAACATTTGGTTCGCCAATAATACTCACGAAGCCAGATCGAAAATCTTCTGGTATTTGTTGCGGTGTGCTCTGCATTTTGGAGCCTTTCAGATGCCAGGTTTGTCTGGAGATCAATGCACTCAACTCCCGATTTTGAGCAGATGCAACGACGGAGGTGGGTGAGCACGATGACATCCTCCAGCACAGTACAAGGGATTATCGCACTACGGTCTTATCTCTACGCGTTCGTACGCATACCGATAGATCGTCCGTCCTTCCATGAGGTATTTGATCTCGAAATTCGTAGGAGCCATTGGCTCTGGAGTTGGCAGAACCTGCACTAATCGTTCACACGTGTCGAGCTGATGATGGACAATTTCAGCATATGCTCGAAAATCTGTGGCAAAGTAGATGCGTCCTTTCTCCCGGAGCCGCTCGCTCAGTATTTCGACAAACCCCGGTTGGAAAATACGCCGCTTGTGGTGCCGCCGTTTGGGCCAGGGGTCCGGGAAATAGATGTGGAACGCGCTCACCGAATTCGGGCCGACGAATTCCTCGATGAAAGGTACTGCATCCACATCTGTAACACGGGCATTGGTGAGGGCGTGTTTTGTGATCCTCTGCAGGGTGTAGAGATAGCGTTTTCTCCAATGTTCGATGCCCACGAAATTTCGGTCGGGGAAACGGGATGCCACTTCGTACAGGAAGCGTCCTTTGCCACTGCCGATTTCGATATCGACCGGATGAGAATTCCCGAAAACTGTCTCCCAACAAATTGGCGGTGTCATATGTTCCACATGGAGTGCGAGATCCAGCCCCATGTGATTGTGTAGGTTTACAGGTGTATCGGACATCCCTTTTTCATATTCCTGCCAACTTGACCATCTGTCCGGTATCAGCAGAGGCCGTGAGCGCGCTGATGACTCGTACAGTTTTCAGGCCATCTTCCCCTGAGGGTAGAGGGCCGAATCCCTGCCAGTTACTGGGGGTATCGGTATCTTCAGCGACGGCTTGCAGGAACAGATCATCGTCCACCCGTTCTCCCGGTTTTTCCAATTCGAGATAACCGCGTTGCTGCTCGCCACCGCAGGTGGGATCGGGGATCATCTGCGACTTGATGGGCAGATCATTCTCGGAAAGCCACCGGGCCGCCGATTGGACAGCATCTGTGGAAAGCTGACTGTCCAACATGGCTCGCCAACCTTCCCGGCCTCCATACCCGGGGCGTCTGTGCGCCACAATACTCCCTGTGGCCCCCCCAAGACACACGTAGAACTCGACAAGGTTCTCAATATGTTTGATCCACTCCGCCTTGACACGGCTCTTCATCCCATTATTCCAGAACAGATAGCCATCGTAGAGATCCGGGGTGAATCCAAGTATCTCTTGGTGCTTGATCGCATACACGGCTTCGACCCGGGCTGGAGCAAAAAACCAATGGAGGAGATCCACGACATGCGTCAATAGGAAGTGAGCGGTTGAAGAAACCGATGTCCAATCCTTACTCCGGTCTCCCCAGAGGCGATAGGGAACACTGATATTGTCATCGAGTCTTGCCTCGCCATAGACAGGCTTTCCAATATACCCTTGTTGGACGATATGGTGCGTGGCCATATAGAGCCAGGCAAAGCGATTCGCATAGTTCACAAACACTCGCACTTTCGCTCGGTCCGCCGCTAACATCATCTCTTCGGCATCGCTTGTCGTTGTCGCAAGCGGTTTTTCACAAAGGATCGCCTTCACACCTGCATCTACTGCCAGCAGGAATGGTTCCTTGTGAAAGGGATCGGGAGTCGCTATCACTGCCAGATCGATTTTCTCTCCGGCAAACATCTGCTCAGCGGTGGTATAGGGTGTGGCCTGTACCTTATCCGCAAGTTTCTGAGCTTGCTCAAAGCGCAAGTCAGCAATTCCGGTCACCTTTGCCAGTTCATTGGCAGCACAGGTCTGTGCATGGTGCGTTCCCAGAATACCTGCGCCTACCACGCCAACTCGAATGGTCTGCATAGTGCCTTCTCCTCAATGTGGATGACTGCCAAAGATGATACAGGACGATCCCATGAGTGTCAAGGTTCACAATGCGTGATGCTGTATCCCGTGCCAACTGATGACTGACAACTGATGACTGGCAGCTTGGGCTTGACACCACACTCCAATTATCGTATCGTTTAATATCACCGAAAGAAAGGTATCGTACAGATGATCTCCTATGTTGTTTCTCTCATGTTCTTTGGTATATCCAATCTTCCGCCGGATCAAGAATATACCGTTTCCTTCGCAGACCACCCACGGCTCCTATTTACCAGACAGGATCTACCTGAGATTCGCGAACGTATCGAAAATGTCGAATGGGCCCGGAAGGTCTATGCAGGAATCCGTCGCAACGCTGATGCCTGGCTCGACCGGGAGGTTGTGCTCCCTGATCGTGGAAGCCAATGGTGGCACTGGTACTCCTGCAAAAAGGACGGGGCACGTTTGCAAACGAAATCGGATACAGAACATGTGTGCTCTGTGTGTGGAACAGTCTATACAGGTTATCCTTACGACGATGTGGTGCTTGCCAGCAAACATGGTCGGTTTGCAGATGCTATCTGGGATACTGGTTTCATGTACCAGGTAACCGGGGATGCCAGGTATGCGGATAAGGGGAAGGAGATTCTGCTCGCTTACGCGGAGAAATATCTGACCTACCCCTTGCACAACATTCACGGAGAGGCCAAAGTCGGCGGCGGTCGTGTCGGCCCTCAGTCGCTCGACGAATCAACCTGGCTCATCCGTGTCGCACAGGGAGCCGACATGATCTGGGACACTCTCACCGGGTCTGAAGTCCGGAAGGTCAGCGAAGATCTGTTTTATCCTGCCGCCGTGGATGTCATCCAAAAACACCGCATGGGAATTCACAACATCCAGTGCTGGAAGAATTCAGCAGTCGGCCTTACCGGGTTCCTGCTGGGAGATAAGGATCTGGTGTGGGATGCCATCGAATCGGATCATGGATACCGGCAGCAAATGGCTCAAGGGGTGCGGCCAGATGGACCCTGGTTTGAGGGAGCATGGGGTTACCATTTCTACACTTTAAGCGCGCTCTGGAGTCTCACAGAAGCGGCCTACCATAATGGCATCAACTTGTATGGGTCGGAATTGAAGAGCATGTTCGATGCCCCCATCGACTTTGCTATGCCGAACCTTCACCTGCCGGCATTCAACGATTCCGGAGAAGTGAAGATCGCTGGAAATTCGCTCTATGAGGTGGCGTATGCACGTTACGGAGAACCGAAGTATCGGCGGGTGTTGACCCATCGTAACAGCAAACAGGCCATGCTCTATGGGGTAGTCGAACCGGGACAGGATGTGACCGCCTCGCAGGGGAGCAGAAACTACACAGGATCGGGTTATGCCATCCTCTCGAAAGGCGAGGGTATCGATGCCACCTGGTTGTGTGTGGATTATGGACCCCATGGCGGAGGACATGGCCATCCGGACAAGCTCAATTTCGTACTTTACGCGGGTGGGGAGGTCATTGCGCCGGATCCGGGAACCGCGCATTATGGTGTTCCGATCCAGCAAGAATGGTATCGTCAGACGATCGCACACAACACGCTCACTGTGGACGAGCACTCTCAAAAACCTGCTGAAGGTCGAACCGTTGCCTTCGATGCAGCACTCGATGCCGTCATGCTGGAAGCGGGCGACATCTATGATGGCGTGACGTTCTACCGTAGTGCCATACTGGTGACCCCGGGTCTCATCCTGTTGATCGATCAGGCGGTTGCGGATGCTGAACATACGTTTGATTTTGCCTATCATACGTATGGCGTCTGGACGAGGGTTCCCGAAGGTGCTCCCTGGACGCCGCCCGATAAGCCTGGCTACATGCATATCCGAGATGCGATGAGCAGGGATATATCCGGAGAAACCCAACTCATCGCTGCGATTGACGATGACAGGCAGACTTCTGTTACAATACTGACCGATAGAGAAACTCGTTTGATCTGGGGTACGGGGATTGGTAGTAACACGGAAGATCGAGTGCCGATGATAATTGCTCGCCAGAAGGGACGCAAAGCGCGCGTGATATGGGCCATATCTCTCACAAGGACCGCGCCAGAACTGGAATTCATCCCCCTGTCAGGAACAAGGCATGCACTTGGGGTACGAGTGAAGCACCCTGACAAGTATCACGACACGAACGCGTATGTGTGGATCGCTAATCCGGCAGGAGAGACCGTTGACTTCGCAGGACAGGAGATCACAGAGCCGCTGACACGCATCCCCGCAGATGCTCAACGGTAACTGCCAGAGATTCGGTGAAGCAAGACGTTTCGCCTCCGTGGACATGCCGACGGCAAATGCCTGTATTGTCGCTGCTGCATATCCAGGGAACTACTCCAGCCATTGCGCCTGAACCGTTTCGCCCTGTTTCAAACGGGTGAGCCGCCTGTTCTACACCTCAGTAGAACGCGCAGCGTGCGCGTTCAAAAATGTTTTCTGAAAGTTCTCTGTTGCGGCCGGCTTTGGTAAGGATCCGAAACTCCCGTGAGAAGATCCAGGATCCTTAATCGTGGGATGAAAGTAGGCAAGAAAATCCTTGAAACAGGGGGTTGACTGATATATAATTGCCTCGAAGTTGAAGCGTCAACTCTTGGATTGGGTAGGGGCTTCCGTCTGTAGAGATTTATCGACCCTTTTGTGCTA
>JAJRTO010000479.1 GCA_024278235.1 Candidatus Poribacteria bacterium | reverse complement strand
CCTCTTCGACATCAGCGATGCCGCGGGATCTACCCTTGATCTCGAAAAACTGTTCCAACAGATCATGCGGATCCTGGCGGACAAGCTCGGCATGTACCGTGGCACTCTCAGCCTGTGGGATAAGCAATCTCAGATCCTGCGTGTCGAAGCCGCTTATGGTCTGACGGAGGTCGAGAAAATGCGGGGACGTTATGTAATGGGAGAGGGCCTCACGGGAACCGTGATGGCAACGGGGGAACCCGTCGCCATCAGGAACCTCGGCGGAGAACCGATGTTTCTAAACAAAATGGGGGCACGAGAACTCACCAAGGATGAGATCGCTTTCCTCTGCGTTCCCATCAGTATCGAGGGAGAATCGCTGGGAACGCTCAGCGTTGATAAGGCATCGGATCGATTCTCTCTTGAGGATGACCTTCGCATCTTGAGCATCGTCGCTTCAGTGGTCGCGCAGGCCGTGAAGATCAATCAGATGATCGCCAGCCGCGTTGCTTCAGAGCGCCTGATTGCGATCGGCAAAATGGCGACTACTGTCGCACACGAAGTACGTAATCCGCTGGGAGGGATTCGAGGCGCCGCACAGTTATTGGAGACTTAACTACCATCCGATTCCAATGGGCAAGAGTACATCAAAGTCATCCTTGCTGAGGTAGATCGCCTCAACACTGTGATTGAAAGCCTGCTTGCATTCCGAAAGCCCCGGACACCACATCGAGTGCCCCACGACATACTCGATCTGCTACAGAGCGTTGTGCGGATGCACGAGATGGATTTCGACAAACACTCGATTGAATGTCAGGTAGAGTGTCCTGAGGACCTTCCTCCGATTCTCATCGATGCGGATCAATGTTCACAGGTATTCCATAACTTTATTCGCAATGCCATCGAAGCGATGCCCCACGGTGGTACGCTCCAGATTCAGGTTGAGCTTGAATCTGAAACGATGCAGATCCATTTTCAAGATACCGGGATGGGCATCCCCGAGAGTGCTCGCCGCAGGCTTTTCGACCCATTCTACACGACCAAGCCCAAAGGAACGGGGCTGGGGCTCGCCATCAGTCAGCAGATCATCCAGGAACACCAGGGCAAGATCGAGTACACATCATCTCAGGAGGAGGGGACCTGCTTCACGATCACACTATCGATGGATCATGCCTCCTAAAGGCATTCAGGTTCCTCGTAGAGCAGATTACACCAGGCACAGGACATTTTACGCCTATCCTCCCTCAGGGCTGCCGTGTAAAAAGCTGCGCGTTCTTGCTCCACATGCTACAATAGAACAAAATTGCCCTGGTTTAGGTGCTTCACTGTGATCTTCCTGATACATCTGATCTGGCTCCGCTGGTTGACTCTATTCTGCCATAGTGTTCACAAAAGGAGCGAACGATGGACGGAAAAGGACACAAGTGAACAAAACGGTTGTTTGTCTCTTGCATGAGGACCAAACTTAAGCTACAATGGCCTTCGTTAGAACATCGAGGGAACAATGGCAGAGATTCGGTTTTGATTTGTGCTGTTGCTGCCGTTGCTTAAGGAGAGCTTCCATGAGGACTATGGTTTGGCAAACCTTGATAGGAGGTCTCATGCTAAGTGTAGGGATTGCCCTGCTGATACACACAAATGCGACTGCTGAAGTGTCCCCGGGCGAGTTTGTAAAGACATGGCTCGTTCTGGGGCCGATCCCCGTTTCCGGGGATGGAGCGGATGCCGACACGGAGACGCAGAAGAACGCCTTTGCCGAGGATTTTCTGGGCCAGCACGGAGGCGAAGCCGGCATCCAACCGGAGGTCGGTCTCACGCATCAGATCGGGGGACAGGAATACGAGTGGCAACTTGTCGAGTCGGAAACGAACATCATCGATCTCATCGAGACATATGGCGAGAAGGAGTTTGTGGTCGCCTACGCGTGGGCGGAGTTCGAGTCATCCGAGGCGATGAGCGCGTTGCTGGGCCTGGGGAGCGACGATGGTGCGAAGATCTGGGTCAACGGGGAATTGGTCCACGAGAACTGGATTGGACGACCTGTTGCCGAAGACGATGACATCATTCCAGTGGATCTGAAGCAAGGGAAGAACCAACTCCTGCTGAAGGTTCAGAACATGCAGATGGGGTGGGGGTTCGCCTGTCGCGTCCTTGATCCCGCAAACCTGGAGGAGCAGCTCTATGCAGCCGCAGGCAACGGCAACCTCGATTCGCTTGAGATGCTCCTCACACACGGCGTGGATCCCAATGCGACCGGGAAACACCTCCTCACGCCCCTGCAACGCGCGACTATGCGTGGGCGCACAGAAGCCGCTGAACTCCTGCTGAAGTACGGGGCGAAACCGGATGTACCGATGCCATCGAAGGAATCGCTCGTCGACGCGCTCTTTGAGGAACCAACCCAGGGGGATCGCCCTGGTGCTGCGGTACTCGTCGCTCAGAACGGCGAGATCCTCTACCAGAAGGGCTTCGGGTTCGCCAACCTGGAACACCACGTGCCCATCACTCCCGAGACAAAATTCCGCATTGGCTCCGTTTCCAAGCAATTCACTGCTGCGGCCATCCTCAAGCTGCAAGAGGATGGGTTGCTCAGCGTGGCAGACCCTCTATCAAAATACCTTCCCGATTACCCACGTGGCAACGAAGTCACCATCCACCACCTGTTGACCCATACCTCCGGGATCCACAGCTTTACCGGGAGAGAGGACTTCCTTAAGCGGGTCACCACCGAAGTGAGTCACGAGGAACAGGTCGAGTGGTTCAAGAACGACCCCTACGATTTCGATCCTGGTGAGAAATGGCTCTACAACAACTCGGGATACTTCCTGCTTAGCTACCTTGTCGAGAAGATCTCGGGAGAGACCTTCGATGACTATCTGAAACATCAGTTCTTCGAGCCGCTCGGTATGAAGGATACAGGCGTGCATCACTGGAGCCTGATCCTGGAACATGAGGCCACTGGCTATGCTTACCAGGATGGCAAGATGAAGAAATCGCTCGACTGGGATATGTCCCAGGCTGGTGGCGCAGGGTCGCTCTACTCGACGGTTGGTGACCTCTTCCGCTGGAACGAGGCCATCTTCGGCGGTCAGGCACTGAGCGAGGAGAGCTTGAAAGCAGCCTTCACCCCGGCAACGCTCAATGACGGCAGCGTGGCCGACGCATTCGGGGGCGAGTATGGCTACGGTTGGATGATGATGGAAGAACGTGGTCTGAAGGAAATCGCACACGGTGGGGGCCTTGATGGCTTCCAGAGTTACTTGACGCGCTATCCCGAACGCAACCTCACCGTGGCAGTGCTTGCGAATGCCGCTCCCGCGCCCCCTGGACTGACAGCAGGAGGGTCGGCAAATGAGATCGCGGAGATCTACCTGTGGGGACAGATGGAGGATCAGGAGAGCTTTGCCGTCAATGCAGCCATCGATACGAGTATCTACGATGACTACGTGGGGCGTTATGACTATGGCCGCGCTGTGCTCACGGTCACCCGGGAGGGAAACCGGTTGTTTGCTCAACTGAGCGGGCAGCCGCGGTTCGAGATCTTTCCGAAATCCGAAACCGAGTTCTTCTGGAAGGTTACAGATGCCCAGGTGATCTTTGTGAGAAATGAGGAGGGGAACGTCACACACGTCATCCATCACCAGGGAGGGCAGGAGAACAAGGCGCTGAAGCTCGAGGACGAAGAGATAGCAGAAGTCGATCCCGCACTCTACGATGCCTATGTTGGGGATTACGATCTCAAACCGATGGGGACATTGTCAGTCACGAAGGAAGAGAACCGTCTGTTCGCTCAGCTCACGGGTCAGCCCAAGTTCGAGATCTTCCCTCGTTCTGCGACGGAATTTTTCCCGAAGGTCGTCAACGCCACTATCATTTTCGTCAAGGATGAGGCGGGCGAAGTCACGAAGATCATCCTCCGCCAGGCGGGCATGACGTTCGAAGCACCCAAGATAAAATGACCCCTCTGGTTGCTTCCTCCCCTTCTATCGTGTGTTCACGGAGCGTCGATGACCCTTCTCAAGGTGGCCACATAAATCTCCGCCAGGAATGCGTGTCCTTCCGCGGTCGGATGGATTCCATCGGGTAGAAACGCCTGAGTCGCCGGGTCATCTGCAAATGCACGATGGAAATCCATAAGAGGGGTTTTCTGTTTCCGGGCGACCTCACGCATGATCTCAGCATATTGATCCACAAGAAAGTTCAGACCATGCTCTCGATACGGAGGCAAGTCAGCGAGGGGATAACTGGGAGACATCGGTAGCGGAGTGCCCAAGACAGGTATTGCATGGACTCCCGCAACCAGTTCCACCATCCGATACAGGTTGCGCTCGTAATCCTCCGGAAGGGTGCGTGGGGTATCGGCCGGTGGTCCATCAGGCCGAAAGAAACCCGCATCGTTCACCCCAAACATGATGGTCACCATATCCGGTTGGCGAGCAAGCACATCGCGTTCGATACGTCGCAAGGCGAGCGTGGTAATGTCCGCGTTGACACCTGCGTTGATGACGTTCACTCGTTTCCCAGTGGACGGAGTCAATTCGTTCTCAGCGATAGACGTAAAACGCTCATGCTGCACAACACTATCGCCCTTTGTTATCGAATCTCCAAAAGCGACGATGAGGATCGAGTCGTTCATCCATTGCTCCATTTCAGCTTAGCTTCACGTTATCCCACGGCCCCTCCCACTCACAAGGCCGACCCAGGGTCCAATGGATGGTGAGATTGTCGTCATGAATGGCGATCTTGGCGTCGGCGGTGCCACGGTCCCACTGCTCCGGATAGCCTCCCGAATGGGGACAGGTAACGTCGCCTGTGAATTGGAGCGGCACTTCTCCTTCCTTCGATTCGATGCGGTTGCCGTCCCGATCATGCTGATGATGGCCGCGCAGAAGTTGCATCGCCAGATCTAAGTCTATCTCACCGTAGTGATGG
>JAJRTO010000478.1 GCA_024278235.1 Candidatus Poribacteria bacterium | reverse complement strand
CCCCGAACAGAGCCACCCGAAGCCATTGTGCAGGACATACTCACTGGCATTGAACAGGATAGGGGTGACCTGCATCGAGATCAATCCTATACGGTGATTCTGGATCGAGCAGAGGCTATTCAGTACGCTCTTGAGATGGCTTCCGCAGGTGATTTCATCGCGATTGCTGGTAAAGGACACGAGGATTACCAAATTCTCGGTGATCGGCGTGTGCATTTTGATGATAGGGAGGTTGCTGCAAGGATTTTGGAATGTAGATCGTAGATGACTCCCCAATCTTCAATCCGCAATCTTCAATCTTTAATCCAAAAATGTTCTATTACTTTTTCTATGAGATTTTACGCTCTGAGTTTTCGCCACTCAATGTTTTCCGTTACATCACATTTCGAGCTATTTATGCGACGGTTACATCTTTACTTATCAGCCTTGTGGTTGGGCCTATTGTTATTCGACGACTCAAGCATCTACGATTTGGCCAACGGATCCGGGAGGATGGCCCGAAGAATCACCTTGCAAAAGCCGGCACGCCGACAATGGGCGGGGTACTGATTCTGGCATCAGTGCTCATCTCAACTTTACTATGGACGCGCTTTGATCAACCGATGGTTCCAGCATTACTATTTACTCTTCTTTGGTTCGGTGGACTTGGCTTTCTGGATGACTACAGGAAGATCTCTCAAAATCAGTCGTTGGGGCTTCGAGGTTGGCATAAGATCGCCCTGCAGATCATGGGTGCGTTGATCCTGGCGATCTATATGGTTTACAGAGGCCCTTCGCCCAGCGATGGGACATCCCAGACAGCGATCTTGTTTCCGTTCTTTAAGAATCTCCGTCCGGATCTGGGGTGGGCGTTTATCCCCTATGCCGTGGTGGTCATTGTCGGTTCCTCCAACGCAGTCAATCTTACAGATGGACTGGATGGTTTAGCCATTGGCTGTGTTGCAGTCGTGTCCGGAACGTTTGCTCTGTTGGCCTATTTAACAAGCAATCAGAATATCGCTGCTTACCTGGGTATCGTGCATTTGCCGGAAGCTGGTCAGGTGAGCGTCTTTTGTGCATCGATTGTGGGGGCAAGCCTGGGATTCCTCTGGTACAATGCACATCCTGCTGAGGTTTTCATGGGGGATACAGGAGCCCTGGCTCTTGGTGGCATGTTGGGAGTTGCATCGCTCTTTATCAAGCAAGAAGTCTTACTCCCAGTAGTCGGTGGGATTTTCGTGGCCGAAGCTCTGTCTGTGATCTTACAGGTTTGGTCATTTCGTACCCGTGGCAAACGTATCTTCAAAATGGCTCCCGTGCATCATCACTTTGAGCAGATGGGGTGGCATGAATCCAAGATTGTGGCGCGCTTCATGATCATTCAGGTGATCTTAATGATTGTTGCCCTGAGCACCCTGAAGCTCAGATAATAAATCTGGCTCATACTCAATACCGATGAACCACTTCTATAACATAGGCTGTCCGAAACATCCTCTTGAGACTCCGTCCGTAAAGCAGAGACGCACCAGAAACTCCTTCTGGTCCAGGTGCTTGTCGTCTCTTCGCTACCTGTTCAACGAGAACAGGGGAACCCATCCGGATCATATCCTCAGTTTCATCATATTCTGCCTGTTGGCCATTGGCATTATCATGGTCTATAGTGCGAGCAACATTATCTCGTATGACCAGTATAATCAGGACAGTTACCATTTTCTGAGACAACAGCTCTACGCTTGCGTACTCGGTCTCATGGGCATGTTTATCGCAGCCAGACTCCAATATCGTCACTACCGTCGATTGTCAAAGCCCTTCCTGGGGCTTGCGCTCCTCCTGCTTATATTGGTCTATACCCCTCTCGGATTGACGGTGAGGAATATCGATACAGGGAAAGAATACCATCGTTGGCTCCGCATCTTCGGTGTGAGTTTTCAGCCGGTAGAATTCGTCAAACTTGCGCTCATTATCTATGTGGCCGATTTTCTGGGACGCCGGCTCAACCACATCCGGAGTCTTTCAAAGGGCATATTGCCGAGTGTATTGGTATTGGGCGTATTCTTCATGCTCATCTATAGGCAACCGGATTTTGGGTCCGCATTGTTGATCAGTATGGTTGTCCTGGTGATGTTGTTTATCGGTGGCGCCCGTATGTCCCAGATCGCACTGGTGGGCATCGTCGCCGGGTTCTTTATGTATCTCATGGTAAAGAATGATGCGGACTACAAACTGGACCGTCTGCTCGCGTTCTTCTACTCGGATACACCTTCTCAGGTTGACAAAGCCTTGAGTGCCCTTAGCATTGGTGGGCTCACAGGGACGGGATTTGGAAGCAGTCTCTACAAATTATATCGTCTTCCATTTGCCCATACAGATTTCATCTTTGCCGTGATCGGCGAGGAACTTGGTTTCGTCGGCACTGCCAGCATACTGGTGCTCTATATGCTCTTGATCTGGCGCAGCATGCACATCGCGATGCGGGCGAAGGATACTTTTGGAAGTTCGCTTGCTGTGGGAATCAGTGCTCTCTTTGGATTTCAGACTTTGGTGAACGTAGGGGTTGTGACGCGAATGCTCCCGACAAAGGGGATCACACTCCCGTTCATAAGCTGTGGTGGTTCCTCTCTCATGATGAACCTGATCTTGATTGGTGTGCTGTTGAGCGTCTCCCGTTCAGACAGTTCACCGACAACATATCCCGTATGGAAACGCTGATCTTATGTTTGGCAAAACACAGCATGTTCATCTAGTAGGTATTGGTGGCGCAGGATTGAGTGGTATTGCACACATCCTATCGTCACTGGGATTCCGTGTATCGGGTTCGGATATCAGAGGGTCTGAAATCACTCAAACTCTCATCGAATCGGGGGTGAAAGTTTATATCGGCCACGCCCCTGAGCAACTGGGAGATGCCGATGTGGTGGTTGTTTCTCCGGCCATCCCTGAAAGCAATCCGGAAGTGCTGGAAGCCAATAAGCAAAAGATCCCTGTTATACGGGGAGCTGAAATGTTGGCCGAGATCATGCGGATGCAATACGGCATCGCTATCAGTGGAACCCACGGGAAAACGACCACCACGGCGATGACTGCCGCGGTGCTTGAGACAGGCGGACTGGATCCAACCGTTGTCGTCGGTGGAAAGCTACTCAGCTTAGGGGGGAACGCGCGTTTAGGTCACAGCGATTTCATGGTCGTTGAAGCAGATGAAGCCTATGGTTCCATCAAGAAGTTCTGGCCCACGATTGCCGTGGTGACTTCGATTGATGAGGATCATCTCGATTACTACCAGGACGTGGATGACATCGAAGAAACATTCCAGCGATTCATCAACAGAATACCGTTCTATGGGAAAGCAGTTGTTTGTCTGGATCAGGAACATATTCAGCATCTCATTCCGCATATTGAAAAGCGGTTCAGCACCTATGGGCTAAACACCAGGGCAGATCTGACGGCAGATCACATTCAATTTGAAGAAGCGCATTCGGTTTTTCATGTACACACCGATCGCCACATGTTAGGCACGATTCGCTTGCGGATGCCGGGACATCATAATGTCTCGAACGCTTTGGCAGCCGCCTCCGTGGGTCTGGAACTGGACATCCCCTTCGATAAGATCAAGGAAGCACTGGAATCTTTCCAGGGAGTCCATCGACGTTTCGAGGTCCTCGGCAAAGCCAAGAATATCATCGTTGTCGACGACTATGCCCATAATCCTGCGAAGCTGCGAGCAACCTTTCAGGCGGCAAGAGACGCCTATCGAAGAAGGATTATTGGCGTATTTCAGCCACATCGCTATCAGCGAGTCAAACATCTGCAAACAGCATTTGCTCGTTCATTTTATCAGACCGACGTTCTGATCGTAACACAGATCTATGGAGCTGGTGAAACTCCCATCGATGGTATCAGTGGCAGCAAGTTAGCTGATATGATACGAGCCCACGGCCATAAGGATGTCGTTTATCTGCCAACCCAAGAGGAGATCGTTGAGCATCTATTGCAGATCACCCGTTCCAATGACATTGTGATCACGGTGGGAGCAGGAGATATCTGGCGTGTTGGACGAGAATTCTTGGCGCAAATACAGAACAACTGATAGGAAGAAGCCTTCAACCAGGGTCTATTCTCAGACACCTCCCCAGGAGTTGGGGATAAGCCGGCGGAGGTATCGTAACCGGTACTTTATCGTGCTGGCACTAAGCATTGCAGTCTTGTTGTTCTCACTGCATCGTGTCATGACTCATAGGGATTGGTATCTGCTTCAGCATATCAGAATAACCGGAACGCACTATCTCAGTCCTGACGATGTCTTGGCAGTTCTGGATTTGAATGTAGGTTTGGATAACTTACATGATATTTCAGAGGAAGCTCTTGTAAGGAAGCTGAAACGCAGTCTGATCTATGTGTCCGATGCAGAAGTATCGAAATCGCTCATGGAGGGAGTCCTGACAGTTCGCGTTACTGAAAGGACGCCATCTACCCTGATGATCTATCGAGACAAATCCAACCAAGATAGGTTCTTCCTCACCGATTTAGAGGGTGCAGTTCTCCAGGAGGTTTTTGATCCTGAGCTTCTCACGGAGTCGTTACTGGTGATCGAAATAGCATCTGAAACACCCCCAGAAGTCGGCACCTATCTTACTTCAGAGGCCTCGGTACATGGACTTGAAGTCGCACGTATGATACGAGAGCGAGTGCCCGATCTGGAAGTTCGGCTCACCCGAATTCACCCAGATGACTCGAACAAGATCCAACTTGAACTAAAAGATAGTGCTCCTGGTTGGTTAGCAGCAGAGCGGATTGAAGATGGACTACGGAATCTAAACACTGTATTGGGTAATCCCAGTATCGATTTGGGATCGGTGGCTTATATAGATGCTCGTTTTCATGGTATGATATACTGTGGAGGCTGAATTGTAACGTTTCAGAAAGTGGGGACAGGATGGCTAGAGAGAATATTGTCGTGGGGTTGGACATCGGCACGAGTAAAATTGCCGCCATTATCGGTGATATGAGTCTGGGAGATCCCGAACAGATTGAGATCATCGGTGTTGGTATCGCAAACTCTCATGGTTTGAGGAAAGGAGTTGTCGTTGATATTGAAAAGACGGCAAGCTCGATCCGCGAGGCCATCGAATCGGCAGAACTGATGGCTGGTGTTGAGATAGGCTCCGTCTTTGCTGGAATTGCTGGGGGGCATATTCAGGGCATGACCATGAGTGGTGTGGTCGCTGTCGCTGGTCCAGAGCATGAGATTACAGAAGCTGATGTAAAGCGTGCGATCAGTGCAGCACAGGCACTGGCAATACCTGTTGAACGAGAGGTCATTCATGCGATCCCACAGGGATTTGTTGTGGATCAGCAGGATGGGATCCGTGAACCTATCGGTATGTGCGGCGTCCGCCTGGAGGCCTACGTTCACATTGTCACAGGAGCGGTCGCTTCAGCTCAGAATCTTGTCAGAAGCGTCTATATGGCGGGTCTCTCTGTGCAAGATATTGTGTTGGAGCCGTTGGCATCAAGCGAAGCTGTGCTGACGCCAGATGAACGCGAATTTGGAGTCGTACTTGTGGATATTGGTGGAGGAACCACTGATATTGCAATCTATAAGGACGGCGCCTTGATGCATACAGCAGTCGTTTCGTATGGTGGGAGTACCGTCACCAATGACATTGCCATGGTACTCAAGATGCCGCCACCGGATGCTGAGGTTCTTAAATGTCGTAGTGGCTGTACACTGGTCGATATCGTGGACACACATGAGATGATATCGATTCCCAGCCTGGGGGAAAACCGTCGACCCCGTGTGCTCCCTCGACAAGTGCTCGCTAAGGTCATTTAAGATCGCATGCTGGAACTCCTCGGATTGGTCGACCAGGAAATCAAGAAAAGTGAACTCATCATCCCTGGCGGGGTTATCCTGACAGGAGGGACCTCGCTCTTGGAGGGACTACCTGAACTGGCAGAGCAAGTCTTCGGTGCGCCTGTGCGTATTGGATATCCTCAGCCGCTCAAAGGGCTCATCGATAAGGTGAATAATCCTATCTATGCAACTGGAGTTGGACTGGTTATCTTCGGTGCAAAAGCCTGTCAGCAGAGTGGCGGCAAACCGGGATTTATCAAAGGGAACGTCTTCGATGAGATTCTCAAGCGAATGAAGGCATGGTTCCGAGACTACATCTAGACGGTATGTAATGCCGTAAACTACAGGCGGTGTGTGAAAAAACGCCTGATTCAAAGACTCATAATTCGCAACTAAAGGGTGAAGGATAATGGCTGAATTGATAGCATTTGAGAAGGAAGAATTCGATAACCTCGCGACTATCAAGGTTATTGGGATCGGGGGAGGCGGTGGAAACGCCGTCAAACGGATGATCGAAGCGAATCTTCGAGGCGTTGAGTTCTATGTGATCAACACGGATATGCAGGCCCTACGCCTATGTCATAACGCGGAACGGATTGCTATCGGTTCCCAGACGACAGGTGGTCTGGGTGCCGGATCCGATCCGGAAAAAGGTCGCAAGGCTGCCGAAGAAGATGAGCAACAGCTTCAGACCATGGTTTCCGGAGCTGATATGGTTTTTGTCACGGCAGGGCTCGGTGGGGGCACGGGTACCGGTGCTGCGCCCGTCGTCGCCCGACTGGCAAAGCAGACAGGAGCCCTTACCATTGCTGTCGTCACAAGGCCCTTCGACTTCGAAGGACCTAAGCGCAAAAAACAGGCCGAAGAAGGCTTGGAGGAACTACGTGATCATGCGGATGCAATCATCGTGATTCCAAATGAACGGCTGAATGATGAGTGCGAACGTGCGACACCCATCCGCATGGCTTTTCGTATGGCGGACGAAGTGCTGCTCCAGGGAGTCCAGAGCATTTCAGATCTGATCACGATTGCAGGGGAGATCAATCTCGACTTTGCTGACGTCAAGACCATCATGGCGGAGGCCGGTGGAGCCCTCATGGGTATTGGTGCGGGATCCGGAGACAATCGTGCGCAGACGGCTGCGAAGAACGCTATCTCCTGTCCCCTGTTGGAAGAAACCTCCATTGAGGGGGCAACGGGCGTACTGGTCAATATCACAGGTGATCTCGACATGACACTCTATGAAGTGCGGGAGGCCATGGATATCATCTACGAAGCAACCAGCCAGAACGCCAATGTGATCTTTGGGCTCGTCTATGATGAACAGCTCGAAGACGAGATCCGGGTGACCGTGATCGCCACAGGCTTCGATCACACACGGCAAGGAGCGCGAAGATCTGTTGGTGGTGCAGAAACCATCGATCTGGAGTTCCTGCTGAAGCGCGATTTCGATCCGGATGCGGCACAAGGTGGAAGACGACGCGCCGAGGGAACTCAGGAGATTCCCCGTCGCGCCTCTGAACTCAGTTCACATGCTGTGGAGGATGCCCTCGACATCCCGACTTTTCTCAGGGTGAATCGCACAAAGAGGAAATAGGAATGTGGGATGGACAGAGCAGCCTTGCTCGCTGATGAAATCCACACCTTGTACTCACGTGAGGGAGATATCCATGTTGTCCTGATTTATCCCAATACCTACTACCTTGGGATGTCGAGTCTGGGATATCAAGTGCTCTACCATGAGCTGAACCAGCGGGAAGATACCGTATGTGAGAGAGCGTTTCTTCCCGAAGACGGGGGAGTTCCCTTGTCTCTTGAGACAGGTCGTCCGCTGTCCCAGTTTGATATTATCGGTTTCTCAATTTCGTTTGAACTCGATTACTTTCATGTCCTACGTATTCTGAAGCAAGCAAACTTACCTCTATTTTCGCATGAGCGACGCGGTAATTTCCCGCTTGTCATCGCAGGTGGTATCAGTGTCTCTTATAATCCCGAACCACTGGCGGACTTCATTGACGTATTTGTGATAGGTGAGGCGGAAGAGGTTATCCATGAGTTCATCTTTGAGTATCGAAAACACGAAATCAAAGTCGGGTTGCAGCATGCTTCGGAGGATCCAAAACGGGATCTTTTGTTGCGCCTCTCTCATCTGGAAGGGATCTATGTTCCGTGCTTATACGAGGTGAGTTATACCTCCAATGGGCTGATACATCAGATCACACATCATCCAGAATCTCCTCCGGTCATCCATTCTGCTTTCGTCACTGAGATCGACTCGCTCGATACCTGTTCCAGGATTCTCACGCCCCATACAGAATTTCCGAACATACACCTTATTGAAATCGCCCGTGGTTGTGGTAGACAGTGTCGATTCTGCATTGCTGGCTACGCGCATCGTTGGCCTCGCTACCGATCTCTGCGAAGTACTCTGGTGTGTGCTGAGAAAGCTATCGGCAAAACAGATCGTATTGGATTGGTCGGATCTTCCGTTTCGGATCATCCTCAGATCGATGAAATCGCCCAGGGGCTCGTAGAGATGGGCTTTCGGATCTCTGTCGCATCCTTGCGTGCAGAGACCGTACGGCCACCTTTACTCGATGCACTTGCGGAGAGTGAACAGGGTACGCTGACGATTGCTCCCGAAGTCGCCACATCGCACCTGCAGAAGATTGTCAACAAGGCTGTTTCTCACGAACGTGTCTTCTATGTATTCGAGGAAGCACTGAAGAGGGGGATCCTGAGGCTCCGCCTCTACTTCCTACTTGGCGTGCCCTATGAGACCGAGGCAGATGTGGAGGCGATTGTAGAAATGGCCCGCGGATTGAAAAGGATCAGGCAACCCTATGCCCGGCGTTCTGGCAAAAGCGGCAAGATCACATTCGTGTTCTCTCCTCTGGTTCCAAAGCCGCATACGCCGTTTCAGTGGATTGCAATGGAGCCAGTCAAGCAGATTTCATCTAAGCTACGTTACCTGAAGAAGCACCTCGGGATGTTGGGTGGGTTTGACGTGGCCTCCGCAAGCGCTCGCCTTGCGGAGATAGAAGGTGTGCTCGCCCGGGGAGATCGCAGGTTGGGAAAGGTTCTGTATGCGGTGGAGGTGGAGGATCTCCCCTGGAAACAGGCTATGCGGAGGGCAGGACTGGAGTCTGCGTTCTATACCCAGCGATTGCGGCACCACGATGAGCTATTTCCCTGGAGCCACTTGAACCTGAGAGTGGACACCAGGTTTCTCCACCAGGAGCACAATAAGCACCATCAAGGCACGCTCACGAGCGACTGCAATGTGGGAAGTTGTCGGAAGTGTGGCGCATGCCATCTGACGGCCAATTGAGAGATATGGAGCGAACATGACGGAAGCACGTAATTATCTGGATCCGAATGCCCTGTCGCGTTTGGGCAGCATGGAGTTAGTGGCAAGGCTGGTCGTCGAAGGTTTCATCACAGGACTCCACAAAAGCCCTTATCAGGGCTTCAGTGTCGAATTTGCAGAGCATCGGCAATATATGCCTGGTGATGAGATTCGCCACATTGACTGGAAGGTCTATGGGAAATCGGATCGATACTACGTCAAGAAATTTGAGGAGGAGACGAACCTACGCGCCTATATCCTGCTCGATGCCAGTGGTTCGATGGGTTATCGACACGATGGCTTGAGTAAATTGGAATATGGATGTTATCTAGCTGCCTCTTTGAGCTATCTCATGCTCAGACAACGGGATTCGGTAGGGCTTGTGACCTTTGACACGGCAATACGGGAGTACATCCCAGCACGTGGAGAAGCCACGCATCTCCAAGCACTTCTATCCACGCTCGGAGAGCTTGAGACCGGCAATGAAACGCAGATCAGCACTATTTTTCACGAACTTGCCAAGCGGATTGTGCGGCGAGGATTGATTATCATTATCTCTGATCTGATAGACGACCAGCAGGCCGTGCTTTCCGCACTGAAACACTTCCGGCATCGCAAACATGAGGTGATCGTATTTCACGTATTGGATCCTGCTGAATTGGCATTCCCATTCGAAGGTCCAATCATCTTCCGAGATCTGGAGACTCAAGCAATCCTGCCGACCCAGGCGGATGATCTGCGAGATGCCTACCGCACAGAGATGGAATCGTTCTTACAAACCTACCGTCGAGGCTGCGGCGCCAATGCGATTGATTATGTGCAAATGTCGACATCTGAACCGTTCGCTCATGCACTGGCTGCTTATCTCTCACACCGACAATAATAGCGCAACGCCTATTCGATTCTTGAAGTCGCTCAGATCGTCAATGCAACTCGCGTCCGATTGACTCCGGCATGAAGCTGCATGCGAACCAGCAGCAAGTGTGTACCGATCCGGAGCACTGCCTCTGCATCGCTCTCAGCAAATCGAAGTGGAGTATAATCCCCCCAAATGGCAACCCCGAATGGCATCTCCTTAGTGGATTCTATCTCAAAGTAGAACATGAGCTTCTCACGCTGACGGGATGGCTCGCATTTCGATAGAACCGGCAGATCGAGTTCCACACAGTAGCGCGACTCATAAGGTGGAGTGACATAATTCCTCAAGCTCCGGGGAGCCACATTTCCCCGCTCGATAACCAACTGACACGCGTGATCGTAGTAAAAGAGTGTACTCTTTTCATCTGTCTCCGCCACGATTGCTGTGTACGGCTTCTCCGCTGTCTCAGAGCGATAATCTGCGACAACATCTGTGAGGGTCATCCGTTGAACATCAGGCAACTGACCCACAAAATCCAGATGCTTCTCCAGCAATGGTTTGATGACATCCATATCGCTATTGGCCACTGCCTCTGCAGAGATGTGCTGGACACACGGTAGCACACCATTCCATTCCACGTTTTGATGCCAGAGCGATACCGGGATCCCGGCGATATCACGGGGGAGCGCGTAGACGATTTCCGCAGATGCTTCATAAGGCATACTTCCCTCCAGAACCGCTGACAAATCAACGCTGGCGTACGGAATGCCCACCACATCGGTCGCCGTTTCTCCAGGTCCATTGTGACGGTCTTTTCCTACGTAGAAGTATCCGAACGGACATCCGCGATCCATCATAGCCTTTCCATCCGTTTGCTCCCAACGGTATCCCCATAGTCCTGTAAAACCCACTTGCTGAAGGGCCGGCGCAAGGATCTCATTCTTTCGGGTCGCGCCCGCTACCGATGGCTGTGCCCACGGAAGGGCCTTGATGAGACGATCTCTCTCCGCTTCGATATGGCGTGGAAATTCCTCTTGCATGCGCACCTTATCTTCTGCGATAGATCTCACATCCCTCCGCAGTTCTTCATCGGGGACAAGGAGTGGCTCGATATCCAGCATCAGGAGCACATCATCTCCCGCGCTGTGGTAGGACTCGGTCAGTAGCGCCGCAAGCGAATGAGCGATACGTGTGTCGATGGCCCAGGTCACTGGTAGATCATATCGATGTGCAATATCTGCAACGAAGCGTGCTCCTCGGCGGATCGCCTGCCGATCCTCACCAAATGCCGAACAGACGAGGCTATAGATTGGCATCACTTCTCACCCTTGTATGGTAACATTCCATCAGTCGTTCGACGATCGGCCCTGTCGCAAGAGGGGTTTGATCCACCGAGAGTATTGGAACGAGTTCGATCAGAGAGTTTGTTAGAAAAGCCTCATCCGCCATGAGTAGATCCGTCACCGAGTGGCATCCTTCGGTTGTCGGGATCCCTTCAGACTCGGCAATCTGTAGTACATACTGCCGGGTGATCCCATCGAGCAGAGGCAAGCATTCACAGGGCGTGTGCAACGTATTTCCCTTCATGAAGAACAGATTCGTAGTGCTTCCTTCACAGAGACACCCCCCGTGGTCAACGAACAGCACCTCATCCGCGCCCTTCTGTTTCGCCTGCTGGCGAGCCAGGAGATAGGCCAGATAATTGAGGTTCTTGACGCCCGCCAGGATCGAATCGCATGTGTGCGGGGAAGGACGTGTGATCGTCTGGAATCCTTGTTGAGGAGGTGTATAGGGCGTGGCCATAATCACCATTGTCGGTGTATCACAATGTGTTGGATCCGGACGCAACGGGCCCGGACCTGCGCTCAGGATGATCTTGATAGCGGATGTGCCAGTCAGATGGTTGGCTTCCAGTACCTCTGCAATCGCCATTTTCAAGTCTGTGACAGCATACGGGATAGCGATACCTAGTGTTCGCGCTCCTTGCCGGAGCCGTTCGAGATGGGCATCCAGTGCAAAGATGCCTGCCCCTGGATAGAAACGCATCGTTTCAAACACACCCATCCCATACAGATATCCATAATCTTGTAAAGGAATCCATGCTTCTGATAACGGACACAATTCACCATTCAGGAATATCTTCAGGCAGGCGTGATCGTCGATTGGATTTTTCCCCATTTGAATCTCTGGGTTCATTGGAATATCTCGAGCAGCGCTTTTCCCTTATGCAGCGTTTCCTCATATTCCATGACAGGATCGGAGTCGGCAACAATTCCGCCCCCGAGCTGGAAGTACACGTCCTCTCCCTTGAGCAGTATGGTGCGGATGGCGATATTCAGATCCATATCCCCTGAGAAACTCAGATATCCAATCGCACCGGTATAGATATGACGCCATGTGGGTTCAAGTTCCTCGATGATCTCCATCGCGCGAATCTTTGGGGCTCCTGTGATAGATCCTCCTGGAAAAGTAGCACGCAGCAAATCCACGGTATCATATTCAGCCGCTAACTTTCCCGTGACGGTCGATACCAGATGATGGACTGTTGCATAACTCTCGAGCCGAAACAGGGATGGGACGCTCACACTACCTATCTCACTCACACGACCAAGATCGTTCCGTTCTAGATCCACGATCATCAGCAGTTCGGCGCGATCTTTGGGGCTATGGAACAATACATCTGCTAGGGCTGTATCTTCTTCTGGCGTTTTCCCTCTCGGACGGGTCCCTTTGATGGGACGCGTTTCCACCATGCGCGTTTGAGGGTCCAATTTGAGGAACCGTTCTGGCGAGGAACTGAGCACCACACATTCACCGGTGTCCAGATAGGCAGCAAAAGGGGCCGGGTTCGATTCTCTGAGCCGTGCATATAGCCTCGTGGGATCTCCATCCCACTTTGTGTGAAATCGCTGAGATAGATTCGCTTGATAGATGTCACCAGCGGCGATGTATTCTTGCACACGCTCCGTAGCCTGCATGTAGGCATCCCTGGAAAAATTCGACCTCAACCGGGATGAACGATGAAACGTGATGTCGGAGGTTCCCTGAACACGACCACCGGATGGTGCAGATGCTCCAGAGAGTTTGGCTTTCAACCAGCGCAATCTCTTCTCTGTAACCTGCCGCTGACGGGGGGCATCCTGGTTATGAGCAACCAGATAGAGATTTTGCGTTTGATGATCGAAGATATAACACGCCCCGTAAAAGGCGAGCCAGCATTCAGGAAGATGCAGATCATCCCGGGCATATTGTGGTAGTTTCTCAATGAATCGGCCAAGATCATAAGCAAAGTAGCCAACCGCACCACCCACGAATGGTAGGCCATCGCCAGGTACTCTCTCAAAAATCTGTAGGGTTTTCTGCAGTGCCAGCCACGGGTCCGAATGAAAGCGTTCAATTCTATCCCGCCAGATACGTTGAACCTGATAGCCCTTGCTTTGAAAAATGAGGAATGGTCGGGCTCCTAGCAAAGAATAGTTCCCTATTCCAGAATGGGTTGTCGCGCTATCCAGAAAGAACGGGTATGGTTCATAAGCAAGGTTCGAGAAGATTTCGTGCGGAGCACAGGGTGCCTGCACGCACTCGATCAACACATCAACAGGATCATCCATGCGGCTTCTTTTGAGTTTCCAATACTCAGTAGATCTTAAACAGACTCAATTGGGAATGTCCACAGTATACTTATCACAGCCCTCCCGGGTTGTCAAGAGCGACTTACTCTTGCGTCAGGGCAACCCTCATTTGGCTCAACAATCGCCAGTCATGGGATCTGACCCCTGATGAATACTGGGGTCAGGAAACCAGATTCCTGTGCAAATGCAGCATACGTGTTCATATGAGGTTGCCCTGACGTCATAACCTCTAAGCCTTGACGCTTTAGACGAATAGCTTACCATCTGCGGTTACTTCAGATGATCAAACGCACCGGGAAAATCCTCGGGTGCTTTCTTCTCCTTGCCGCTCCATTCATCGATGTCCATTCTCAAAACGGCAGTGGCTTTCAATTCGCTCTCACGGATCGCCTGATAATCCTCGCCCACCTGCAGCGCAGGAAAGTATTTTCGCAAAAGCAAATACAGCCCGTGTCGGGATTCCTCGGGATCTGTGACCATCGAAATCCGACCGAAAGCCACCACGCTCCGATACTCAACACCGAATTCCCCGGCTCGCGACGCAGGTAACAACCGTCCCATCTCGGCAACCGAAAACGCGACTTGCGGGTTGGCACGCACGTATTCCAACGTCCGCCCTTGAGTCGCTCCGTGCAGATAGATGGCGTGTTTCGCTTCCTCGTAGGCAAACGTGCGCGTCACGATATAGGGTTGCTCCCGGAATGCCATTGCCAGGGAACCGTAGGGGGCGCGATGCAAAAAGTCCACGATCCACGCCTGGTCATCGACAGCCCGGTCTTTGCGACGTACCTGGGATCGACGGAAGGATGGGGGAACCATCGGAGACATGTCTTTGGGGTTACTCCAAGCCGAGAAGTTTCACAGCGTTTTCCCTGGCAATCTTGTTGAAAACGGCCTCACTGATCTTCTGCGTATCGCGCCATTCACTGAGGAGATCCACCATGGGGAAAGGCATGTCGAAAAAGCAGATATCCGTGCCGAAAAGGAGACGATCCTGGAACTCGTTCAGGAACCTGGGGCCATACTCGGGATCACGAGACAACGCGTTCCACGGGTTCCAATCGGACAAATCCCCATACAGGTTGGGATACTTGCGCAGGAGCCTGGGCACGACCCCCTCCGCCTGGATGGGGCCGCTTGGACGACGCCGCTTGACTTGGCCGGCACGGGGACGGAACACTGTATTCCTATCGGCTGGTGCTTCAAACGGACCGATCTCTGACCAGAACACCGGGCCGTGGCCGAGGATGATCAGTTCAGGAAACTTCTGCAAGGTACGCTCCAGTTGCGGCAATCCGGGATCGTCGTAAAGTCCAAAATCGCCGCCCACCTGGTCTGAACCGTCGAATATCACCGGAAACCCCACATCCTGCGCATGTTTGAACAAGTTCTGGACCATGGGATCCATGACCGGTACATTCAGCATCACCTCGCCGAGGCCCTTACACCCGAGGTCACGATAGTATCGAAGCAGGCGAGCCAACGGCGCGTCAGCCGAGTTTGTCAGAGCACGCGGGTCGATGTTGCAGAATGGAATGAACCGGTCGGGGTATTGTTCCGCCATTTCGAGGATCTCCTCGTTGGACTGGGGAAGATAGACCTCAGGACTGACGATTGGGAGTAGTACTCCCTTCTCAATTCCCACTTTGTCGTAGCGTTGAATCAGTTGCTCCGCGTTGCAGAACTGAACAACGAAAGGCGGATGCTTTCGATACGCATGGGCATGAATATCAATGAACATCTTAGTGCTCCTTGATGAGGGCAATGGTCCGCGAGGTATTCAACTGCAAGAGAATGACGAGGTTATAGATCAACTGGATCGTGAGAAAGATATATCGTATCTCCATCGCAGCAACATCCCCCTGTTTGGCGAATACGAGCGCTTGTTCAGCGGATTGTCGTACCTCAGCGAGCATCTCATCAGGAGACATCTCAGATTGTGGCTTCTCTGGTTTGCGGCGTAGCATAAGTTCCCCCTTCCAGTCGTGCGACCGCAAAAACCTACTGGTACAGTTCCAATATTATAACATATGCTTGCCGAATTTACACATATCTTGCAGTTGTGATGACTGTCAAGGTGGCAGGATTGCGTATCTTTTTTGTTGACGATACCGTCGCATCGATATAAAATCGCGTAGGAGTGGGTTTGAACCACGGAAGATGCTTCTTGCCAGCACGGGTATCATACAAGCACGGGTATCATACAAGCACGGGTATCATACAAGCACGGGTATCATACAAGTCACGGAATCCCCGGAGAGCACGGAAGGGAGGATTCACCGGCTGGTGGGTTGGCGGGTTGATGGATTGGCCGGTTGATGGGTGTCTTTTTCCGTGTCCTCCGTGCCCTTCCGCGTCCTCCGTGATTCAAAAGAGCAACCAGGTCACGACCAGGCGTATGTTGATGCTGAAGTGAGAGCCAGTCATAAAGCAGCTTGTCCATCTCTACCTGCAATGCATTGCTGAACCACGGAATGGCGGAAGGTATGGAAGATGTGTTGGCCTCCCTTCCGTGGGTCCCGTGATTCCACGGTTGCCGTGTTTCAAACAAACCGCAAGAATGGAAATACGATGAGGAGGTCGAACATATGTCTATGAGTGAACGGGTTGCGTATTTGAGACAGCAGAGCCTGGAGACGATTCCCACTCTCTCGACGGAGCGGGCAGAACTGATCACGGAGTTCTACCAGCAAGATAGAGGGAGCATATCGACGCCAGTGTTTCGCGCCCGGGCTTTTCAGTATCTCATGGAACATAAAACGATCTGCATCCATGAAGGCGAACTGATCGTGGGCGAAAAAGGGCCTGCGCCTAAAGCAACGCCGACCTATCCGGAGTTGTGTTGCCATAGCCTCGAAGACCTGGATATCCTCAATTCTCGCGAAAAAATCTCCTTTGCCGTCAGCCCACGAGCTAGACTGGTGTACCAGAAACGCATTATCCCCTTCTGGCAGGGCAGATCGATGCGCGAGCGCATCTTCCAGGAAATGACAAATGTGGTGGATGCCGCGACGCTCAGAAAGGCGCAAGGGATGCCTGAACAATACCGAGATCTGATCGTGCGTGTCGCAGGATACAGTGATTATTTCTGCGATCTTGCCCAGGCGTTGCAGAACGAGATTATTGAGCGGACAGAACATCAGGCGTTCTGAGGAATGACGATCAAGTAGTATTTCGGTTGCGATACAGATTCGGATCGATCACATCACATATTTTCCTGGTATCCAGCTCATTTTCCAGAAACTCATCGATGCGCTTGATGTCGGGCCAGGGATCACTTAGAAGGTCACTGTAGTGCACATAGAGAACGGACAAGTTGGACTGAGATCTCAGCCAGTTCTCCACATCCTTCAGATGTCTCTCAAAATGTTCCGCCATCATCGCATCATTTATACTGTCGGTATCCTTGCCTCGACGGATGAGCATTTTCTTTTGCGATGCGAGTATTTCCGACATGTGACGGCGTATGAAAATCACTTTGTACTGGTACTCTGAGGGGAGATGTTTGAGCAAAGCCGAGATCACCTTGACGGCCTTACCCCGGGCTTCCGATAACCAGGCGGTGTCCCCCTTGTCCAGTTTCTTCACCCGCTCAAACTCATAGTATCCTTTCGGATTATCATCGTCCGCCGCTCTGATTTCATCCGTTAGCGGAGGAATCCCCCCAGCTTCCAGCATCTTCATCATCATGGATGTGCCAGAGCGTGGAAGCCCCGAAACAACGATGACCGTTTGTCGAAGAGCTGGCTTACGTCTCTTTCGTATCAAACTTCTCACGATAGTTTCCTGTTTTTCCGCATTGACGCCCGATGGTTTGCCAAATCCATCGGGGAATGGTTTGGATTGGTATCAATGGCACTGTTGCCGGAAGACCAGAAAGCCAGAAGGCTCTCCTCTGGCTTTCCCCGTTCGGCTGTGGTGAGAGAACTCTGTGCCCCGTGGTGAATGAGCCGCCTTCGTCAATTCAGAGTGTTCGCAACCCAATCGACGTCCAGTTCTGCTAATTTGGCGGGTGTAGGCACTCCGCCCTCATCCCATCCCATCATCAGATAGTAGGTCTTGATGGCTTCCTGCAGTGCCTGTTCCTCTACTTTAACGTCCTTCAAGGGGCCTGTGGTAAAGGCTTTATGAAAACGCTTCGGCAGGTAATCATCTTTGTCTGTCAGGCCGCAGCGGACGTTATAAGCCCTTGCCATCGTGGTGCCACGTTCGCCGACCTTCATCAACTCCCAGGTCGTCGCATCCCAACCGGTGATCGCCTGGATGATCTCCGCCTTCTGATTGTAATCAAATCCAACGAATACGCAGATACCAGCGGAATTATTAAAGCTATTCCAATGCTGCTGGTACATGAACATGCGGACTTTTTGGGCACTCAGATCGGT
>JAJRTO010000036.1 GCA_024278235.1 Candidatus Poribacteria bacterium | reverse complement strand
GGGCAAGAACTGTGTTCAAGGAGGAAGAACCATGCGTGATAGATCCCGGGCGCTCTCTGTAGGCTGTTTCTGTCTCCTCATCCTATTGCTGTCAGATGTCAGCCATGCATTGATCACAAAGAAAGAGGGGGTTGACATCCCTACAAAGGTTGTCATCGTTCAACAGGGAGACACGCTGCGCCGATTGGCGGCCCGTCATCTGGGAGATGCCAACCGGTGGCGAGAGTTCCTCAAGGTGAATGATTTCTCCAACCCGGATGCACTCACGCCGGGGGAACAGATTTATGTTCCTATCAAGCAGGCTATCACAACGAGTGCCCCGCCCCGTGCTACTCCAAGAGAAAGAAAGCAGATAGCCGAAGTCAAGTTGAGTCAGGCGACGCCGGCGAAGATCCGATGGATCACGGATGACACGAGCCTGCCTGCCAGCATTCCTCGTGTCCTGATAATCCGTATCGAAGATGTGGAAGGCAATCCCGTACCGAACGCCAGGGTGGAATGGGTATTGAACCGATCCCCGCAGATGGTTGGTGACATTCTGGAGGCGGATGATGATGATGAACGTCCAACGATTGGGCTGCCATCACAACGGCCGTTGTGGGGCAAGCAAACCAATCGTTTTGCGATCACCTCTACGAACAGGGAGCCGACTACCCTCGAAATGGGGGACTCCTCTTCCACGACCGTGGGAATTGGAGAAACATGGATCACGCTTCAAGCGTCGCAACCGGGAATTACAGATGTGACCGTGTTTTGTCCAGCGATTCCGCGCAATGCCCGATATCATAGCTTGCGGAGTTTCAGATGGATTGATCTCGCATGGGATCCTGTCAGTGCTGGTCAGAGTCTGGTAAACCCTGAAGAAGATGCCACAAATGTGGCCGTGATCCCCGTGCGTCTTCGCCGGCCTTCTGACAACCAGCCGGCATCGGGGATCGGCATTCGATACACTCTCCTGCCGGGAGGCCCCAAAGCGACTCTGGATGGCAATGCTGCGGAGATGAGAGCAGTCACAGATGCAAATGGCGTCGCCCAGGCACACCTGAATTTGCTGGATCCATTTGGTGGAACCCATCGGATAAGAATCGAGATCCTGGATGAACAGGCCCAACCTCTTGCAGGTTATCTTTACACTCATTCCTGGGTCGGCCCAACGTTGCAGATCCGCCAGGAAGGGCCTGGGACCGTTGGTCTCCAGAATCAGATCGAATACACGTTGCATGTGGAAAATACTGGGACGGACCGTGTGTCCGGTCTTACATTGGTGGATACCATCCCCACACAGGGGCTTGCACTCGTCGACGCGAGCGATGGAGGTCGTATCACTGACGGAAAAATAACCTGGGATATTGGAGCACTCGAGCCAGGAGAGAGTGTGGCGCGTTCTCTCCGATTACGGGGGATCGAACCGGGAATATGGCAGATGATGGCTCTGGTTACCGGTTCTGAGGGCATCCGTATACGTTCAGCGGCAGGCATCCGGGTGGAGATCCCAGAACTGGAGCTTCAGATCAGTGGCCCCGCTACGGCTCAAATAAGTCAGAGGATCGAGTACTTCGTTCGTGTGAGCAATCCAAACGACTTCCAGGTTACGAATGTGTTGGTAAATTTCGTCCTGCCTGACAACGGACTTCGACTGGTACAGAGCACCGAGAAAACGGCTCAGGAAGACCGAAATTTACTCTGGTACGTCGATGTTCTTCCGAGCGGCGGCACACGTGAGATGAGATTGCAATTCCGTGGTGAGTCGCTGGGCAGATGGACGACCGAGGCACATGTGAGCTGCAACGAGGGCGCGGAAGCCCATGCGCAAGTAGTTACCAGGATCGTCACCCCAGCTCTCACATTGCAGTTAGCCTCCCAACCAGTGATCGCTCATTTAGATCAAGAAGTCCAGATCACCCTCACCGTGGAAAACACCGGGGACATGCCAGCCACGGGTGTTCTACTAGCGAACAAGCTGCCCACATCCTTTATCTTTCTCAATGCAAGTGAACGTGGGCAATTAACATCCGATGGTCTGGTGACCTGGGATCTGCAGACGATTCAGCCAAACACGGAGGCTGAGGTGTCCCTCGTCGCAAGGCCCACCGCTGCGGGGAAACATATCAACCGAGCAACGGTTACCAGTGGAGAGGGTCTCACCGTGAAAGATGAGCTTATCCTCACGATAGTCGCACAGCCCGTCATCAAGATCACCACGACTGATAGCGAAGATCCGGTCCGTACGGGAAAAGAAATAACCTATGCGACTGTCATTCAAAACGTTGGGAAAGGGGATGCTACCGGCGTATCATTATCAATCGTTCTCCCCGAAGGGCTGCGCGTCATCGAGACCACATCGACTACCGGACGACACAGCGTGCAGGGGAACCGGCTCGACTTCGATATCGGAACACTCCCGGCAGAAACACAAGTAACTATCATCGTCCGTCTACTGGCTCTGCAACCAGGTGATATTGTCCACAGTGCGGTGCTTACCTACAACGAGTTTTCCCGACCGATGCGTGTCGAGGAATCGACGGTGGTTACAGAATAGAATGTCACCAGTCCAGGTCGGCGGTGGTTTGCTCCCTGATCTTGATTCGATAGCGCGTTTCATCCCACCACACGTAGGCTATCCTGGTGCCATCGGGTGACCAAATAGGTTCCAAACCTTTCACGAGTTCGATCTGTCGTCCCTGCCCATCTGCCCGCACGATCCAGCCGGAGCCTCCGGATTCAAAGATTAGAAATTGTCCGTCCGGAGACCAATTGGGAGCACGAATCTTATCTGTGATACTCACGCTATAACTGGAGGCTCCCGGCAATACATCGATCACCCACAGATACCATTTACCGCTGCGCTTGGATAGGTAAGCGATACGAGAACCATCCGGCGACCAGATCGGCAAGGCATCGGCCTCGCCATTCCGGGTCAGTTGCCAGGCTGTCGTATCATCTCCATCAATGGGCTGAATCCAGATGTTATCGCTACCCGTCCGATCCGAGATGAAGGCCATCTGATCTCCGTTGGGAGACCAGGCTGGTTGCTCATCATGAGATGGGTGGCTGGTGAACGCGAAGGGTTTCCTGTAGCCGCTGGAATCCACGATCCAGATGTCCCGGTTATTATTGCGAAACGTCTGGAACGCAATCCGTTCACCATCCGGCGACCAGGTCGGGAACTCATCGGAGCGAATATTCTCTGTGAGTCGAATCGGCGTTTTGCCGGATAGCGGTTCCGATACCCATATGTCCTCTGAGGTCATTCGGGGAGCATAATCATAGGCGATCTGTTTTCCATCCGGAGACCAGACCGGATGACGATAGCCACCTCGCCCGCTGATGACCTTGCGGTCTGAACTACCATCCGTGCGCATCATCAGCATCTGACTGGTTTCCAGAAAAACAATCCACTCTCCGGTGGGAGACCATTGGAGGTTTGCTGGAGGAGGTAATTTCCCTATAACAGGCTCGGTGACACGCTGACCCACACCTGGGATGTCTTCAGAGCAACCAGCAGCAAGAAATATCAGCAGGAAAAAGAATATCCGAGAACGAACATATGTAGACATCAGTCTCCTTTCGTTGCGGATGTATTCGCTAAAAACAGTGCTTCCGGGAACGGTGAAGTGGGAGCACCATCAAATACTTGATCAAAAACCCCGAAGAAAGCATCATCGGAAGAATCGGAACTCCAGACATCCTGAGTCGCTATAACCAATAGTTCCGAGGTCTCATGATGCAAGAAATCTGTAACCAGTTTCAGACTCTCGTACATTTTCCAGAGTGATTCTGTGGATCCATAGTGATCATGCTCAAAAGCCGCACAGCCATAGATCCCCTCCTCAGAGGAGCCGAACACGGGACCGGTGAGCAGGAGGGCATCTAAGCGGAATTCCCCAACCAGATCGTTGAGTGCACTTCCGATGAATAGGGCATAGTCACTTGCCAGACAGAAGATGGGGATTTCCCGATCCTCGGATGGGATGATCCACGGTTCCTGGGCTTGTGTCAGATAGGCCCACCTGGGATCCAATACGGTATCATCCGGAAACGAAGCCAGGAAGAGACGCATGCCGAAGCGAAACCCTGTCTCGTGCATCAGCGATTCAAGCCGGCGGAGATGTACCAGCGTCTCTTCGTCCGATTCCCAGGCATAGTCGACCAGGATCAGATCGGCGTTTTCTGGCGGCCGTGGGATGTCTGCGATCGG
>JAJRTO010000477.1 GCA_024278235.1 Candidatus Poribacteria bacterium | reverse complement strand
CAGGATAGCGGCACTCAGAACGACCTCTACGATATTGCGATGTCTCCGGAGGGGATGGTCGCTGTCGGCAAAGGAGGTATCGCCATGCGATACACGACCGAGGCAACCACGCTCCCGGTCGAGCTGCCTGAGCTTGCTGAGAATTTCGAGATCACTCCGGAGGAGATCGAACCAGAGATCAGCAAAGTCGATTACCAGTGGGAAATCTTGCGAAAGGCGAGCTGGCAGACCGATTTCCAGAACATCTTCTTCCTGGATAACCAGAGAGGTTGGGCTGTCGGAAGCGGAGGCGCGTTGGCATATACAGTGGATGGCGGCGAGAACTGGATGCCGCAACACACCGGCGTCCGAGAAAACCTGAACCTGATACAGTTTGTCGATGCCGAGCACGGCTGGATCGCAGGGAATGGGGTGATCCTGCGCACCGAAGATGGGGGCGATACCTGGGAGATACTTCGAGGCGGTGTGTTGCAGAACTTCCGGGGGGGATTCAGTAAGATGTTCTTTCTGAACGACCAATACGGTTGGCTTGCTGCTGGACATGGGTATTTCCTCCACACACAAGATGGCGGCAGGAGTTGGGTCGCTCAACGAACCGAGTTGACAAACGCGCGCATCACTGACTTCCATTTCATCAATAAAGATGAAGGCTGGGCCGTCGCACCACAGCGTCATGATGGTGGATTGGTGATGCACACGACAAATGGTGGCGAATACTGGGCGTTACAGCAAAAGATCGAACAGACTCCTGTCGCAATTTACTTCAAAGATGCCTCAAACGGGCTCATGATCATGAACGATGGTGAGATCCATCAGACTGAGGATGGCGGTGTGACCTGGGTTCCCGGCTCTTCGGAGTTTTATGGCAGCGTGGCCAGTGTGAAATTCAAAAGCCCTGATGATGCGTGGGCGATGGATCGTGCCGGAACGATCTACCACGTGACAGAAGCCGGGCGCATCTGGGAGGAGCGGATGCCGACCATCGAGACCGAGGAGGAAGAGGAAGACGATCTGGACTGGGGCGGCTTCATGGCACGCAGATGGCGCCAGGCGGGGGATATGGTGGGAACCTGGAGGCAGAATGGCGAACGGCAAGGGGATCAAGGCCCACCTCCTGAGGTCATCGAGCGGATGCGACGACAGCGTTCACGCTCCCGTTCTTTTCTCACCAGCGTGTTTTTCCCAAATGATCAAGAAGGCTGGGCTGTGGGACGCCGAGGCCGTATCTATCATACCGAAGACAGTGGCCACACATGGACGCAGCAGCTTGGCGAGCCAATCTATCGACTCACGAATGCCTTCTTCCTGGATGCACAACGCGGCTGGGTCGTTGGAGAAGGTGGGCAAATTCTCTATACAGAGGATGGAGGCCGCACCTGGCAGCAACAGCCGAGCGGCACCGAAGAGGAGATCATCGGCATTCATTTCATAGATGCCGAGACCCCGTGGGGCTGGGGAATGACACGGGATGCCCGGATGCTCTCGACGACGGACAGCCAGCGCTGGACTGCCGGGAAACCTGCTCGTCGGGATGACCCGGAGGCTCCGCCCTATCGAATCAATGCTGTCCAGTTCGTAGGACTCTCGGAAGGTTGGGCTGTTGGCGAACTTGGCGACATCCTGCACAATATCGACGGTGGTTCCGTATGGACTCCACAACGTGCAGACACGAGTGCGAACCTGAAAGGTGTGCAGATGACGCCCAAACGTCTCGGCTGGGCTGTGGGTCAAGGAGGTGTCGTACTACGGACGGTGAATGGTGGAGAGTATTGGAAGTTCCATGAAACCAACACAGGCTACTATCTAAATGCCGTTCGATTCCTCCCGGATCTGAAGCATGGATGGGCTGTTGGGCAATACGGCATCGTGCTCAAAAGTGTGGATGGCGGGTTCACCTGGACTGCCCATCAGAGTGGCACAACCAAGAACCTGAATGATCTGTTGGTCCTTTCTAAAGAAGATATCTACGCCGTTGGAGATGCGGGAACGGTACTTCACAGCACGGATGGCGGCGAAACCTGGCAGCCACAACCGACGGATATCGGTAACGATCTGCTGGCGATTCGACAGTCGATAGATGGGAGTTCGCTCTGGATTGTGGGTGACTGGGGCGTCGTGCTTAAACGGACAAGCGATTTCCAGGTTTCTACTCAACCAGCCAGTCCAGATCAAGCTCGATCAGCTTCGCCTCGGTAGGTTCACCCGTATCGGGGTCCCAGCCCGCGAATTGATAGTAGAGTCGCAGGGCCTCCGCCAATTCGTCTCGGTCGATCTTCTCCCCTTGCAGCGCGCCGTTCTCCAGCGGTTCAAAGAGACGATCCGGCAGCGTGTCATCCTCCCTGGTGAACCCCTCGCGGTAGTTGAAGATACGAGCCATCGTATTGGCGCGCTCCCCTACCTTGATGAGTTCCCACAAGCTCGTATCCCAACCGGTCGCAGCGTTTACATGCTCGACAAGTTTGTCCAATGCGAGCGAGCCGATAGGCACTCCGACAAAATCGCACATCCCAACGGAGTTATAGAGGCTCCAGGCCATCTGGCAGTAGTAGTACGCTTTGACCTTTTTTGGCCCCAGGTCGAGCATGTCCACAGGTTCGATCAATCCAAGCGGGCCTAATGGATGACCTTCCGGATGAAAGCCCTCATAGAAAATATCATGGGGAGCCTCCATGTGATCAGCTCCTGTCGGGGATGTGGAGTAGGCAATGGCGAGGCTCCGCTTGCCGCGTGGTTCGTGCATGGGGAGTTCCTGCCCTTTGACATGCATGGCGAACTTTTCAGCGCCCTTACCGATGCGTTCTGCAGCACGCTTGACGCCATCCGCGAGCAGATTCCCGATCCCTTCCCGGCGTCCGATCATCTCAATCAGTCGAAGCAACGCTTCATCATTGCCAAATGTCAATTCCAGCCCACCGGTATCTTCCTTCGTGAGCAGCCCATGCTCATAGCACTCCATCGCAAAGGCGATACTCACACCGGCCGAGATAGAATCGATCACATATTGCGCAAGTAACTGATTGGCTTTTGCGACCTTCTTGAGATCTCCGACACCGCACAGAGAGCCATTTGCCGCGATGGTTTCATATTCTGGGCCACCATATTTGGATGTCACCCCGAGTTCCGGCACATCCACCTCTCGTTTGCACGCAACCGAACAGGCATAGCAAGTGCCCTGACGGGTCAAGATGGTATCGTACATCAATTGACCACTGATACCTTCGGCATGCTCGAAGGAACCGTCACGGAAATTGCGGGTGGGGAGGATCCCAGAGGCATCCAGTCCTGTCACGATGCGTGAGGTTCCCTGGAGATGCATCATGTCATTATCTCTATCATAATTGTCTTTGAACCACTGCAAGACCTCACGAGCGCCATCTTTCTCCGTTGCCTGGATACGCTGTTTGCCTCGGACGACGATTGCCTTGAGTCTCTTGGATCCCATCACAGCACCAAGCCCACTGCGGCCATTGAAATGTCGCAGTTGATTCACAATGGCAGCGTAGAGTACCAGATTCTCCCCAGCGACACCTGTCTGGAGCACCCGGATGCGTTTGTCGCCGAGTTCCTCCTCAAGGCCATCCTGCACTTCACCGGAGAGTTTTCCCCAGTAATGGCTCGCATCACGGAGTTCCGCCTGGCCATCATGCACCCAAAGATAGACGGGCTCTTCTGACTGTCCTTCGATGATGATACCATCGAAGCCGGCAGCCTTCAGTTCCGGAGCCCACCAACCACCCGCTTCGGCTTCACCGAAACCGCCGGTGAGTGGGGACTTTGCTGCAACGCTGAAACGATTGGCCCCTGAAATGCTGGTGCCATTGATAACGCTTGTCATAAACACAAGGATATTCTCAGGACCCAACGGATCGACTCCCGGTTTGAGGTCACGCAACAAGAAATAGAGCGAAAGCGCACTTCCCCCGAGATAGCGACGATAGACCACCTCCGAAGGTTCCTCCACAGTGATCTCGTTATTTGTTAAGTTCACCCGTAGGATCTTTCCGTGATAACTATTCGGCATGCCTGACTCCTCAGTCTTATCGTGTTTGTGGAGACAGTGTAGCACATGGATTCAAAACATGTCAAGCGAGGATGCCCGTTGCCTGGGCTCACGGCGGGTTCTCCTTCTGGTTGTATTATGGAGATATCTGTCGCCAAAAGAATAGTAAAAAGAAGAGATAACACAGGACGATTTTTCCGAATTTGAATGTTGACACAGGACTGCATAAAGATTATGCTATCAGAAACTCAAGGTCAATAAGAGGAGGGATGCGCTGGAGTTTCTTGTCCAGTGCAAGTAATTATCATGGCTAAGATCCAAACGTTAGTTTTTGCTGGTGGAGAGATTCACGACTACAAGAGTTGTGGCAAAGCAGCGTACGACACACTTGCCCAATGTGATGATTTTGAACTGACGATGGTCGAAGAGGATCTCTCGGTGCTTGAAAAGTTGGATCCGTATGATCTGATCGTGTTTTATTACACAGTCGGATCTATCACCGATGCTCAGAAGAACGGACTCTTGAATTTCGTCGCTTCGGGGAAAGGCTTTGCAGGTTTCCACTCGGCGGCAGATTCTTTCCGGGACTGTCCTGACTACCGCGCATTTATCGGAGGGCACTTTGTGACCCATCCGCACTATCGAGATTATCAGGTGAGTGTGGTGGATTCGGAACATCCGATTACGGAAGGCATCACCGAATTTACGGTTCGAGATGAGCAATATATCACCGACTATGACCCGCGAGTAAACGTTCTTGCGTCCGCTCTCTGGAAAGGGCAGGCAATGCCCGTTGTCTGGACGAAAGGCTGGGGCAATGGCCGTGTGTTCTACCTTGCACTCGGACATGATGGCCCCGCCTGTGAACATGAGATGTTCAAGCTGCTACTGCAACGCGGTGCTCGCTGGGCAGGGACGGCTGGGTAGTCATACTAAAATTAAGGTGGGGATAGCCCCTCGTATCTACTTAAAGTGTAGGCAACCATAGGGGGTTGTCCCTACTGTGTTCTATGGAGATGAGCGCAGCCGTTAATTTGGAAACACCCTGTACATCGGGATATCGAAGATCACGCCAATCAGGCTGAAAATACACGCGCTCACATAATCTCCAAGTAGTAATCCAATGAAAAAGGGCATGGCACTGCGCGAACGTAAACAAACTCCATGTCAGGATCGGGGTAATCCAGGCACGGAGATTCTCAAGCTGATGAAAGGAGGATTCTCCCGGATAGAAATACTTGATGGCCGTTTTACTTTGCGGTGCAAACCAGCTTGGGATGTAAGGGAAAAAGTCGCTCCAACCGTTCTCGGGGGTTGCGAACCAGAAGGGATTGCACAGGGCAGTTGTCAGGAAACCAAACATGCCGATCCCATTGATGCTCATACCGATGGTGAGCATCACATAGATCGTGAGCATCTCTGCACCTGTAAGCGCGTGGCGTGGAGCAAATCTCTCCAGGAGCACGTTGAGCAAGACAAGCACAAACAGGATGAATACTGCGCCAATCAACAGGGAAGTTGAGGTGATCTCGGTGACGATGGTCACCATCTCTGAATTCGAGATCCAGAATGAACTCAAGGGGATGAGGAGGAGGCCGATGATGACGGAGCGTCGAGTCATTTCTCCCTTACTTTTTTGAACACATCCGGTCGGTAGACAGCCCAGAAGGTCAACCAGGGCGGGGCAATCGTCTTGAAGTGTTCCCATGTCCCCGGATCTGCGTTGGGATCCTGACTGGTTTCTTCCCACACACCCAGAATCACGAATCTCAGATCGACGAGACTATTTACCATTGTACTCAGAGTATGCCGGAATTCTCGTGGGCCTTTGACCCGTTTGCTTGTACCATCATCTGCATACACTTCCCAGTATGGATCTGCGTAGACCACCTCGGATCCATCCACATAGGGACGAGAAAGGGGATAACTTTCCCCGTTCCAGCCGGTCTCATCAACGCCCATAACAAATGGATTGGCGGATTCCACGCGGTAGAATCCTTTCACTCGCAGGACTCGCGATACTTCGCGAAATACCCTCGGTGCATCCGGGACAAAATTGATGGAGTGCGCATGCCAGACGATGTCAAAACTCGCCTGGGCAAAGCGGGAAAGATCTCGCATATCTCCTTGAACGGTCTGGATGGATGTTCCGTAGTGAGCGGCAGCTTCACGATCTCGCTGCAACTGTGTTTCTGAGAGGTCAAATACCGTCACATTCGCTCCCAGTAATCCAAAGGCTGCAGATTGCTGCCCACCACCGCTGGCAAGGCAGAGGACATCCTTGCCCTGGATGTCGCAAAGAATCCCCTGAGGATCCACGACTTTGTGAGCGGAGTCCGGATTCAGATCCAGGAAAGGACGGGAGTAAACGACATGAGCCTGAGCCAACTCTTCCCATCGTTCTTTGTTGTATTCTGCAATTTTGTCCATAATTTCAGCAGTTCATCCAGAGCCAACGGTGGTCTTTCTGTTTCATCGGTGGATTAGCAGTGATCCGCTGGGGCGAACCCAGGATGACATCACATCTTGGCACAACTGGCACCTCTCTGTGAACTCAAGGAATCTCTTGAGATCCTTGATAGACTCGCATCTCTGCGCCTGGTCTATTGCCGAATTACTCGCTGAGACGATACTCAGCTTTCTCCAGCCATTCAGGATGGATGGTGACACCCCAACCGGGGCCATCGGGGATAGCCACATTTCCATCCTGCACTCTCAGAGCAGGTGAATACAACCCTTCAGTCCATTGAGACGGCTCTATCGAGAATTCCAGATGCGGTCCCGCATTTTCAATGGCCCCCATCATGTGCAGTGTAAATACGGTGACCATCGAGGGGTTCGCTGAATGAGGAACGCAAGGCATCCCGACCTCGGCTGCCATCGCCGCTACACGAAGTGCCCGCGTCAGACCGCCCACGTAGCAAATATCGGGTTGGACAATGTCCACAGCGTGCATGGCGATCATGCGCCGCCACTGGGCTAGATCCACATCCTGTTCGCCACCCGCCACAGGTATATCCAGTGCCTCAGCCACTTCTGCCGTCCATTCCAGTTCCCAGTAGGGACAAGGCTCTTCAAAATGGCACCCACCGTTATCCTCCAGAATTCTTCCCACCTCAATGGCACGCTTGGGCGTGTAGCAGCTATTGCCGTCTGCGAGAAGAGCAGTCTCATCTCCAATGGCCTTACGGACGGTAGGGATCAACGCTTCGGTCCGTCCCGGCCATTTATCCACATCATGACTGCAAACGTCTCCCACGCGAATCTTGAAAGCGCGAAAACCGTGGCTGTCCATAAGACGTGCGAGACGTTCCGCTTCATCTTCGGGAGTGATGTCACGACGCATACTTGAACCATAAACGGGGAACGGACGGGGATGTCCTCCCAGCAATTCACAAACGCTCTTTCCTTCGAGTTTACCCCGGAGATCCCAAAGGGCTGTGTCCACCCCACCCAGAGCCCGGCAGACATAGGACCAGGGGAACTTGTGATTGCGGTCAATGCAACGGTCGGACAGTCCGTCCAGATCCATCGCATCCGCACCCAATGCGTGCGGGGCGATCTGACGGTGTAGAACTATCGCAGAAATATCGGCATTGAACGGTGCGATCTGACCATAACCTTCCGCGCCGTCGTCGGTCCGGACTCGAACAACGCTCAGACTTCCTTGTGTGAATGTTTCAATGCTTTGGATTTTCAT
>JAJRTO010000476.1 GCA_024278235.1 Candidatus Poribacteria bacterium | reverse complement strand
TCGACAGCAATCTCACGTGTGGATCCACAAGCAATCCTGATTGATTATCAAGGGGATGGTGACCTGGCGGCTATCGGAACCAACAATCTCATCCACGCCGCAAGCCGTGGCGAAAATATGGCTATCTTTTTCGTCAATAATGCCCTGTACGGTATGACAGGCGGTCAGATGGCTCCAACGACCTTGCTGGGTCAGGTCACGACAACGACTCCCCACGGAAGGAAGGCCGAGCAGGAAGGGTTTCCTATGAAAGTTTCTGAGATGATCGCTACCCTGGAAGCCCCTGCTTTCGTCGCACGAGTATCGCTGCACAACCCCCAACACATCATGAAAGCACGCACTGCTATCCGAAGGGCGCTGAAGGCCCAGATCGAAAAGCGGGGTTTCACTTTGGTGGAGATCCTGGCAGCTTGTCCCGTCAACTGGAAAGTGGCTCCAACAGATGCGATAACGTGGATGGAAGAGTATATGCTTCCCTACTATGATCTGGGAGTCTTCAAAGATGATCTGGATCAGCGTGTTCCCAAACGCACGGTGACTCCGATTATGGATCCTGGAAAAGTCAAGCAGTTACTGGAGCTTGAGTCGGAGGAGGAGGTCAGACAAGAACCTCAGGTTCTCACGCTTCCCGAGACGCGTTTCAAGATAGCGGGCTTTGGTGGGCAAGGTGTTCTTTCGTTAGGATCTGCCCTGGCTCAACTAGGTGCACAACAGGGCTATCACGTTAGCTGGCTACCGTCCTATGGGCCGGAAATGCGAGGCGGCACAGCGAACTGCTCCGTCGTGATACACCAGGAACAGATAGGCTCTCCTGTGGTGGATCATCCGGACGTGCTGATCGCTATGAACCAGCCGTCTCTTGAGTGCTTCCTGCCAGATGTGCCACCAGGGGGCCTGGTGATTTACAACCGTTCGATGATTGCCGATGTGATGATACGGGAGGATGTTCGATCCGTGGGAGTCCCCGCAACGGATATCGCCAAGGAAGTGGGTAACGTCCGCACAGCAAATTCGGTCTTGCTGGGAGCTTATCTCGAGCTGACACACACCTTTACCGTCGACCAAGCTCTCAGGGTCTTCACCCGCTTCTTCCCGAAACAGAGCCTGATCAACATCAATCGTGAGGCATTACTACGTGGCATGGCATCGGTTGAGGAAAGCCGTTCGTTGAAAGCCGGAAGTCATTAGCTGCTCAAGTCCCGACTTTCAACCAGCAACCATTCACAATTTATAGGGCACATCTCGATAGATCGTCCATCTCTCAGAATAGATCTTCCAATTGCCATCTCCAGGATCGACCATGAACTTGAGTCGTTTTGTGCCGAGATCTCGGTAGGTGGGTCGTTGACCGGAAGTTTTCGTCCAGGCCGAGAACTCCTGCAGGAAACTCACATCAGCAACGGCTGTATCTCCGGTAATATTAAGATTTGCGAGCTTTATCTCTATCTTGCTGTATTTGCGGTTGAGACGTTCCATGTGGCGTCTTAGCTGATCTTTGCGGAGTCTTCTTTCATATTCTTTCCCCTTGACCACCATGACGCGGACAATATCGGCTTCCTTCGCATACCACGAGAGATAGTCGTCGAGGTTTTTCTGTTCCCAGGCTGTATGCCATGCCCCGATGATCTGTCTTAGTTTGAGGCTGGTGTCGAGAGGAGCATCATCGGAAATGATCGATTCGATAGTCGTAGCAGATGCTGGCTGTTCTGAGGTGGACTGTGCTATCGTCGTAGGTTCTTCATCCGAGGGAGGCCGGGCAACGACAGGGGTTTCCGGCTCCGGATAGGAGATATTGTGAGAGATAACCTTCCAGTGGCGTCTCAGACCACGACGCGCAAGTCTGACTGTATGATGGGTGGTAACCGGCTCCCCATCCCTCTCAAACGTTATAGGAACACCCTGGATAAGGTAACCTTTCGGGTCGACCGGATCTGTCGTCGGCTGGATCCCTTTCAAGTGAACAGCCAGTTGCTGGCGTTCTACCATGCTTCGGGCTGTCTCAAAGTCCTGGGACCACTCTTCGCGGGCATTCTCATCCCAGAGCTGTGTGTAGGCATCCCCATCTTTCGATTCCATCGCGCTCCGCCATTGTTCATAGAGGAAATCCTCGACGGGGGTAGTGTCCTGGATACTCAGCAGAAAAGCCAGAACGCTGAGGATGATCGCAAGTCCAGCAAAGGCTACCCCCCAGTAACGAGCATGAGGATGTGCATAGAGTTTCTTCAGTTCTTCTCTTGCCTTCTCAGTATCAGGTAGACGCATTTGAGTCACCCTCCCTTACCGTAATTGACGTTGATAGCGTGGTACCTGTTCATAGAAACGCCAGATTTCCCTTACAATCTCCCAGGTGCCATTTCTCTCTTGCCAGTGAGCCTCACGATCCCAGATGGTATAAAGGGAGGATCCTTCTATCGCCTGACTAAACTGGTAGCTTCCTACAATGCCGGTATCTGTACGCCCGATCTTCTGAGCTGTCTTGTTCCAACGCTGTTGAATCATCTGGCGCAAATCTGCAAAGATCGTTGTACTCTGGAGCATTGAGCTTGTTTCCCGGCCTTTCAGGATATGGATCTTCTGACCATTGACCCCGGCGGAATAAAAACCCAGATGACGATTCACGTCCTGCGTAATCCAAGACAGGCTCCAGGCATCTACCCGTTTACGAGCCGATTCGGGGATCTGGGCTGTGTAATCCATATCGGTAGTTGTTTTCTTTCGTTGAGCTACGTATTTTCGAGCGCGAGCTTCTGCCACGGCGAGGTTTCGTTCCCGCTCGATCCGGTCGATCTTATTCGAATAGGTTTTCGCCATGGCAGAGGCTTTGCGTTCTGCTTCACGGGCCTCTTTTTCCGCTCTCATCGCAGTTTTCTCTGCCTGACTCAGTTGGGTATTCAGTTTCTGAACCAGCCGGTTTGCATATTCCTCAGCCTGCTGTTGCTGAACTTTTGCCTGGTCTAGTTGTCTCTGCACTCGATCAAGTCGTTCTTCAAGCCTGTTCAGTGCGGCGTTCGCCTGTTGTGCCCGTTCCTCTGCGCGCTGTTTGGCGGCTATGGTATCACGTAGTTGCCGTCTCTCGTTACGAAGCATCTCAAGTTCCCGCTGCAGCTTTTCTACCTCACGCTGCGCCCTGTTCGACTCCGCGCGTGTCGCTTCGAGTTGGGCTTGAGTTGTGCTAAGGAATCTTTCGTTCTGCTGCTGAAGCTGATCGATCTGCTCTTTGATAGAGGCAGCCTGCAATGCCTGACTTTCTGCCAACCGCGCTGTGGTCGTGGCTGAATAAGCCAGCCGGATTGCTTCGAGACCTTTCTCCTCGTCACGAGCTTGACGAGCGTCATTGAGCATCTGCTCCGCCTGACTGAGCATGGCCTGCGTATTGTACGAATCCCGGGCATGCTGTGCCATCTGGATAGCGTTCTCTGCCTCCTGAAGCGACACGTTCACATCTTCGAGGCGGATGTTTCCGAGACCGCCACCACACGCCACCAGTCCCATCGACAGGAGCATCATTGCCATTGTTACATACCACTTGGACATTGGGGAATCCTCCTTCCCGAGTTTGAATCAACAATACCACAAAATTGTGACATACCCGTTAAGGAAATGTTATATCTTGTCTCATTTTTTCTCTGAAACAACTTCCCTGAATACAGCCAGTATAAGCCGGCGGCTGTTGTCTGTCAAGAGAAGCCATCCTACTGTGTAAGCGTACCTCGACCATCTCTATCAGAACATACCCTACCGTTCAGAATTACCCTTGATCCCAACAGCAAGTTCGAGTATAATTCTTCTATCACCTCGTCACCAATCCTTATGAGAATCGTGGCGAGGACTCGTGAAATACTTATCCTGAAGTGCTGTAGGGTGATATCTATGGAGGAGGTAACACAAAAATGAAGGTTAGTAGTGCCATCGCAGGACTTGCGTTCTTGCTGGCTTGCAGTATGGTACCAACTGTTTTGGCCAGTGATCTCGCGATCTACAGTGGTCCTCCCAATCCGGGTTGGATTTCAGAACCGGCAGTTGGTCAAGTTCGAGATACCATCATGAATGAGCCTCGCATGAAAAGTATCTTCGATAGTATCACTAATTTTGGTGATGGGGATGAAGTCGGAAATGATTCACCTCTTGCCAAGTGGACCATTGCACACACGGGGAACGGCGTTCAGGATGTGATCGTCACCGCATGTGGGACAACCCCCAGTGCACTCTATCAATTCCCGAATAAGGATCCAGACGGCTCCAATGTGGAGAATTTTATCGAGGACGGTAACGTCGTCATCAATGTCGCTGACTGGATCTTCTACATGAGTTACGAAGGCGGTGTCCGCAGTGCCGATAACGGAGCTGATGGCGCAGCGAATATATTCGATATCCCCGGTCTCTCTTTCAGTAATCGTGGCGGTCAGCAGCAGCCGACCCCGGAAGGTGAGAAGTATCTGCCCGAGTCTCTGGAGCCGTGGCAGTCGTCGCGGCCGTGGCATCTGGAACAGTTTGACGGAACCGACTGGGAAGTAACGGCATTCGCCAAGGCGGACGATATAACGGCCGACCCTGCGGTTGCAGTCAATAAGGTGTATGGTGGGATTATCGCTGCGATGTGGCAGAAAGATGCTCCCATTTGGCCGGGGGATCCCGATCCGCGTGGTATTGGCGTTGTTGAATTTATCGCCAATTGGTTGACTGAGAACGGAAATATCGGGGGCCTCAATGTGGACCCACGGGATAAGATCGCAACGACCTGGGGACAGATCAAGCGATACGATCTCAAACGCTAACGACAACCAGAAGCGAAAAAGGCCACAACGTTTGTTGTGGCCTTTTTTCTTTGCTATCTGTTCTGTTACTGTTTCAGTTTGAGTTCTCCCCAAATAAGGGGTAGCTTGTCGCGCGGCTCGACAGCAAGGTAAGTAAAGGCATCCATGGCACTTTCAAAAACTTTGACGTTGTCAATCAAATAGTGTATGAAGGATGCCATGTGAAACCCTAGTATCCCATCCACATTCAAGTTGTCCTCATCCGTCCATCTGTCGACCAAGACGAGGCCGCCCTGCACCAGTCCTTCTTTGATGTAGAACGTGAACGAGTTACCCTCAGCCACGAGCACTATCTGATACCACTGATCAGCAGTAAATGGTATAGGGATATCCGCGGAGGCCATTTTCTCTGTTTTGTCCCAACCTCCGTGTCGTCGAATCCAGTTGATGGTATTGGGTGATCTCGTGAACCCGGTTGGTAACAATTCGAGTTCATAGAAGTTATCCCTGTTGTTCGTTGTTCTGAAAATAAGGCCAATATTGAACACGAAGGGCTTACTCAACACCTGGATGTCCATCACCCACGCGAAATCAGTGAAGACTTCCTTACCAAGCGCGAAGGAACTATCACCACGTCCATCCAATTGCTCAGCGTTAGGAAAGATTTCCACGACGTTCGATTTGGTGGTATTGTCCAACACGATCTCCCAACCAGAAGGGACATCGGCTCCTCCGCCTCTGGTCCATCTCTCCTCCAGGTTCTTATCCTCAAAATCATCTTCCCATAGCAATCCTGCACTTACGTCACCAGCAAGCATTGCGATGCCTATCAGCAGACACACAATGAACTGTGATCTCATGGGAATCTCCTTTCCCTGCATTTCTGAGTCACTTGTAATCTGTGATCAAAACTCTCGGCCGACCTCGAAGATACTCCTCGCAACGGTTTCTCCGTCCTTATTATACTGAGTATGATCTCCTGAGTCAATAATCTGATCCAATAAAATGTGCTGTTCACCGCTCTGGCAACAAAAAAAGCCGTGAGGTCATCCCCACGGCTTGAACAACATTGGCGGATCTCAATGATTACAGTCGATCCTTGATTTTACCCCAGGTGGTAGCCGCTTTGCCCTGTGGTTCAACCGGCGTTAGATTACCCTGTTCCACCAACCAGTTGGCGATGAACTCGACGACGCCAATACCACGTGGATCGGGATCTTCTGCCCAGGCAGGGGCATCTTTCTGCCACATCGCAGCGATAATCCCACCATACACCTTATTGACTGCAACCGCAGGGTCGGCTGTTGTATCGTCTGCCTTGGCGAATGCCGTTACTTCCCAATCGGTTCCATCAAATTGCTCTAAATGCCAGGGACGAGCTGACTGGAATTCCTTGAGGGATGGGAGGTACTTCTCACCTTCCGGGGTGGGGACTTGTGGGCCGCCACGGTTACCGAAAGAGAGGCCGGGGATATCGAACACATTCGCTGCGCCATCAGCTCCGTTATCGGCACTGCGGACACCGCCTTCGTAACTCATGTAGAGGATCCAGTCAGCGACATTGATGAGGACATTTCCATCTTCGATGAAATTCTCCACATTGGAGCCATCCGGATCTACATTTGGGAACTGGTAGAGTGCGCTGGGCGCCGTTCCTGAAGCCGTAATGATCACATCCTGCTGACCATTTCCCGTATGATCTTTTACCCATTGTCCCAATGGGGAATCATAACCAACTTCCTCCCCATCACCGAAGTTCCTGATGCTATCGAAGATGCCCTGCATCCTCCCATCGTTCATGATAGTTTCCGCATTTGCTTTCGCGGCGTCAATAGAGATCCACCCCGCGTTTGTTGGTCCGGAGTAGATCGCAAGATCACTCGCAGAAGCAAGCGCGGCAATCCCAACCATAAGAAATCCCAATGCCAGGTAGACAAAATGACGTTGATGCACTTTCATACCTCCTTGTTTGTACTCGTTGCCATAAGGAAATGCAATGTTGCACTCACAACACCAAACGTAGTTCAACATACATTATTATAGGGACTCAGAGCGGTTATGTCAATAGGATCGGACGAATCGGGTCAAGACCCATGATCTGGCACGGGCTTATGTGCACCGGCTATTCGATCTGAGTTACCGGGTGCCGGAGGAGAACGCTTTGCTGGCGAATTACCCGAATCCTTTCAATCCGGAGACCTGGATTCCCTATAAGCTATCGCAGGGATCCGACGTTGTCATCCGGATTTACGGTCCGGCCGGACAGTCATCGTTGGATTTGCTGCGTTGAGAAACCCGTTTTCTTGGGCGAACGTGGGGATGATGCGAGGTTTGACCCAGAAAACGGGTTTCTGATTGCCAGTACCTTGATTTTTCCGTGTTTTCCGCCGTTTCCAATGCTCCGTGATTCAAAGATTGCCGACACTCACTGAAGCATCCCTGGCACGCTCCAAGCTGGCTTTTCCGTTGAAAGGGTTTGTCACGGTGTGCTATAATACGTGGGATGTGATTTGGGAAGCGGGCATCGCAATCAGTCGCTGGAGATCACCGTTTCAATACACAACAACGTCAGAATGATGAACCAATGAATTTGTGACCACTCATAAAATAATAGATTACGGATAGAAAAGGTTGTAGGATGAAGCTTTGGGGGGGACGATTTAGCAAGGATCTCACCACGGATACAGAAGGGTTTACAGAATCGATTGAAGTGGATAGTCGTATGGTGCTGCACGACATCTGGGGGAGTGAAGCCCATGCGATTATGCTGGCGAAACAGCAGATCATCTCAATAGAAGACCTCGAACCGATTATCACCTGGCTTAATCGAGCGAAAGAAGATTTCCTCACGGGTAACTTCCAACTCAAACCGGAACTCGAAGACGTTCATATGAACGTAGAGACCTATCTGATCGAAGGAGCCGGGCGTGAGTATGGCGGCAAACTTCACACAGCACGCTCCCGGAACGATCAGGTACTCGTCGATGCACGTCTCTATATTCGTGAACAGCTCCTCACTACCCATGAGTTGCTCTCTCAGCTTATCATGACTTTCCTCAATATCGCCAGAGAGCATTTTCGTACCGTAATGCCGGGCTATACCCATACACAACATGCTCAACCGATCACGTTGGCCTTCTGGGCAACGGCCTATGCCAGTATGTTCCTGCGGGATCTGGAACGACTGGAAAGAGCCTATGAGCGAGTCAACGTAAACCCACTTGGCTCGTGTGCCTTAGCGGGTACATCGCTTCCCACAGATCGTCAGGTGACGACCAAGCTGCTCGGGTTTGCATCGACCCAGGAGCATGCCCTCGACATTATCAGTGCACGTGATTTCATCACGGAGACGCTCTTTGCACTCTCCCAGATGATGGCAAATTTCTCACGGATCGCTGAGGAAATCGTGTATTGGAGTACCTACGAATTTCATATGCTCACGTTGGATGATGCCTATGCACTCGGCAGTTCTATCATGCCTCAGAAGAAGAATCCCTGTGTGGCAGAGCTTACCCGTGGACGTGTTGGGCATGTCTATGGGAATCTCCTGGACATGCTGACGACACTCAAAGGATTGCCGATGGGATATAATCGAGATCTGCAAGAAGACAAACCGCCTCTCTGGGCTGCGTTTGACACCACTCAAGCCTGCGCTAACATTCTCACGGGAACGTTGTGCACCGCGCACTTTCACACCGATCGTATGGCAGAACTGGTCAGCGCTAATTTCTCGACAGCGACGGAACTTGCCAACTATCTGGTCCAGGAAAGGCATCTTGCGTTCCGTGAGTGCCATGAGATCGTTGGTGATGTCGTGGGAAGGCTCGTTCAGTCCGACAAAGATTTTCGGGATCTGGAAGCGACGCATTCCCTTCTTTCTGAGCATGGAATTGACATGGACATCGAAACGCTCACAGATGTCCTCGATCCCATTTCAGCGATCGAGCGTAACCAGAGTCTTGGCGGAACATCTCCTGCGGAGGTAGAACGGATGGAAGCGATCTCGCGAGAATGTCTACAGACAACCGATATCAGGCGGAAGACTGCTCAAGAGGACATTGAGCGAGCAAGACAACTCACAGATCAGATTACAAATGCAGTCAGGTCCAAACAACTCGATCAGGCACAACAACTGATCGATGAACTTTAGGTACAGATCTACAGGAGGGGGAATGCGTTCATCGAATCTATGTTTCTGGTTGATTGGGTGTGTGCTTGTGTTTGCCTCTTCCGGAATGCCAGCCGATGATGTTTTTGAGGCAACATGGATCAGCAAGGCACTGCACGGCGCTGTGACCGCAAGCGGCGAACTCTATAACGTCAATGAGCTTACAGCAGCCCATGCGACTCTCCCTCTGGGAGCTTTTGTGCGGGTTACGAATCTAAGCAACGATAGATCCGTGGTTGTCCGTGTCAATGACCGCAAATCGAAGAAGGCCCGGCGGATCATTGCAGTATCGTGGCGTGCGGCGCGAGTATTGGGGATGTTGGAACAGGGGCGTGTCCCCGTCAAACTTGATATCGTCTCCGGGTTCAACAAACCCATGCGTGGTAAAGCGACCTGGATCAGCAAAAGGTTTCATGGCCTGATAACGGCAAGTGGTGAACGATATGAAAACCATAAGTTATCGGCTGCTCATGCGACCCTCCCCTTTGGCACTTATGTACGTGTAACCAACCTCAGCAACGGGCGTTCCGTCATTGTGCGCATCAGCGACCGTAAGGCTCGCAGCAACAAGTGTATCATTGCACTTTCATGGCGTGCAGCGCAGATGATCGGCATGTTGGACGAGGGAACCGCGGATGTCGAACTGGCCGAGATTACAGGAGAGATGGGGATCGCCTCTTGGTACGGAGGCTATTTTCACGGTCGTACAACGGCCAATGGCGAAACCTATGATCAAGATGGGATGACGGCTGCTCACAAAGCACTTCCTTTCAATACCCGTGTGCGCGTAACGAATCTGGAGAATGGTAAATCGGTGTTAGTGCGCATCAATGATCGGGGGCCTTTCGTTGGAGAACGAATCATCGATCTTTCTCGTGAAGCAGCCAGACGGATTGATATGCTTGGACCCGGGACTGCTAAAGTCTTGCTGGAGATCCTACCTTGAATCAGAAATCGAAGCTGATCGTTCCGCTTGACGTGGATAATCTGGAAGCGGCACGACAACTGATGGATATGCTCAGGGGTGTCGTCGGGATGTTCAAAGTGGGGCACCAGTTGTTTACATCCGTTGGGCCGCGTGTCGTCGAGATGGTGCATCAACATGGCGAATCCGTCTTCCTGGATCTCAAGTTCCATGATATCCCCAATACTGTCGCTGGAGCTGTGGCCGCTGCTACCCGTCCGGGCGTTCGCATGCTCAATGTGCATGCAAGTGGGGGGCAGGCGATGATGGCTGCTGCTGTGCACAGTGCTCAGGAACATGCAAGATGCTCTGGAATCCCACGGCCTCTGTTGTTGGGGGTGACGGTGCTCACCAGCATCGCAGAGGAGGAACTCCAACAGACATTGGGCAGCAGCCGTGCGCTTTCTGAGCAGGTTGTCTACCTCGCACAGCAAGCTCAGCAAGCCGGCCTCGATGGCGTGGTTGCATCCCCACATGAGATCCGTTCCATCCGCGAGGCTTGTGGGGAGAACTTCGTCATCGTTACCCCCGGGGTACGCCCTGCAGGCTCCGGTTCTCAGGATCAGAAACGCGTGATGACACCAGCGCAGGCCGTTGCGGCAGGCGCTGATTACCTGGTGATCGGTCGACCGATCCGTAACGCACCGGACCCCCGCTTGGCAGCAGAGCGTATCCTGGAAGAGATGACTTTGGGTGACACTCGGGAGCTGAAAGCGGATGGCTGACGGCCGAGAGCTATTTTCGCAGAAGGGGGATAGAATGCTGACTTCAGAGAAAGTGCTCCGGATCTACCGAAATGCAGGTGCTTTGCTGGAAGGGCACTTCAGACTCCGTTCGGGCAAGCACAGTAGCATCTTTCTGCAAACTGCGGCGGTATTACAATACCCTGAATATGCGGCCGCGCTCTGTGGAGAGTTAGCGAGCAGGACCCGAGTCGAACAGGTGGACGTGGTCATAGGGCCCGCCATCGGTGGTGTGATCATGGCCTATGAAACGGCACGAGAACTCGGGGCGCGCGCCCTGTTCGGCGAGAAAAAGGACCAGGGCATGTTTCTTCGGCCCGGGTTTGATATCCAGGCGAGAGAACGGGTGCTGGTTGTGGATGATGTGCTCACAACAGGAGGATCCATACGCAAGATCATCGATCTGGTGCATGCAAACGATGCGAGTGTGATAAGCATTGCCTGCTTCATTGATCGAAGCAAAGGCACGGTAAAGCTGGGCGTTCCTATCCAGTCTCTCGCGACGCTTGATATTCCTAACTACGAAGTTGCGGATTGCCCGCTCTGTGCTGAAGGTGTGGAGCTTGTCGAGCCATAGTGCTACAGAAGTAAATTGTGTCTGATAGACATTTGTCCAAACTGACTCGCGTCGTTCTGATCATTCTATTGTTGATTCTGTTTGTTGGAGGTGACATCCTGATGCAGAAAGAATCCAAAGGCTCGCAACCGTCGACTCTCCGAACCATCTGGACATCCTATATTCAGGTAATCGTCGTTGCATTCGTGTTGGTATTCGGGTTTATCCGACCTTTCATCGTTGAAGCATTTAAGATCCCATCCGGCTCGATGATGAAAACATTACTTGTGGGGGATCGCATCCTCGTATGCAAATTTGCTTATGGGATCAAAATCCCATTGACCGACTACCGAATTCTCGATTTCCACAAACCTCAGCGTGGAGACGTCATTGTGTTTGTTCCTCCACATGAGCCCCACAAAAATTTCATCAAGCGAATCGTTGCGCTTGAAGGGGATACTGTCGAGGTCCGCAACAAGAAACTCTATGTGAACGGCAAGGAAATCGATGATAGTGCCTACACAGCCCATATGAGGAACCGCTCTCTTCGCCCTTATGGCCCCAGTAAAGTACCGAAGGGGCGTTTCTTTGCGATGGGTGACAACCGAGAAGGCAGCCAGGATAGTCGATACTGGGGCCCTGCAGATCTCAATGAGATCAAGGGACGAGCTTTCATGATCTATTGGTCCTCGAATTCTCACAAGGACCCTTATGAACTCGATCCTTTTTTGCAGGAGGACAAGGGACGCTGGCCCTGGTGGCAGTTTTTTCGTCATATCCAATACAATCGGATCGGTCGGATTGTCAAATCCCAATTTGATGCGAATGAATCGTGATCCGATACAACCCACTCTGACCATCGCTATTGCACTCATCTGGAGAAGCGGACAATTGCTCATCACCCGCCGACCATCGAACACTCACCTTGCAGGATTCTGGGAGTTCCCCGGAGGAAAAGTCATTGAAGGTGAAAGCCTGGTGGAGTGCGTCAAACGAGAAGTGTATGAAGAACTGGGCATTGAGATTGCTGTGAAGCAAGCACGAGCACCGATCACGTACGTTTATCCAGAGCGCACGGTCGCACTCCATCCTTTCGATTGCACGGTGGTTGCTGGCAAGCCACAATCGCTTGAAGTCGCCGAATGGCGTTGGATATCTCCGCAGGAGTTCGGGCAGTATGAGTTTCCACCGGCCAATGCGGATCTGATATCAGCTCTCCATGAACCGGCAATCGCTCAAGAAAGGGAGAAATCATGTATCTGAAACTTGGCGTATCCACCTATTCATACTGGCATTTTACGGAGCAACGTGTGCCGGTAGAACATGTGATGGATGAAGCTGCGAAGTTAGGTCTCGACGGGGTTGAAATCCTCCATCGCCCAATGGAATCAGTTGACTTTCGATTTTCCAAGCGTTGCAGGGATCTCTATTTCCTCCTCATTCCGGAGCAGTCGTATTCTGATCGTATCCCCGATCTCGTAGGTAATCACCGCAGCAGTCACCTCTTTGGGATTGGATCCAATCGATACGTCTCCTACGGACAGGATGACATCCCCTTTTTGGATGCCGGCCTTCTCTGCTGCTGTGCCCGGTAGCACGCGGTTAACGAACACTCTCCTATAGTGGCGTCGGAGAGCAACGCCGAGGAATGGCAGACGTTCCGTTCCCCGTTTGAGGCGTTCCAGATTGATCCGTGCTTCGGAAGCGAACTCTCCACTCTGACTTCCATATTGCCTCAGGAAGGTTTCATAACCTCGAATCGCTCCGTTGATCCTATCCGCACGATCGCTCGCATAAGCGATAAGAAACGTCGCATGGGGAGCAAACTCACTCGTGGGATAATCACGGATCAGTTCTGTAAACTGTTCGATAGCTGATTCGGCATCGCCAAGTTTCACATAGCTCCTACCCAGTTCGTAAAGTGCCAGATCGCTCGGATAATTCTGCCGTAGTTCAACCCAGGCAGCCTGATCATCGCGCTGCATCCATCGGAGGCAATAAGCGGCCATCGCCTGTGCCGAAGGTGCATAGGCACTGTCGGGATAGGCACGTACCACGGATTTGTAGCTATCGACTGCTGTTTCAGT
>JAJRTO010000475.1 GCA_024278235.1 Candidatus Poribacteria bacterium | reverse complement strand
GGGAGTATCCGGGAGAATAGATGCTGCCACTAGAATAGGTAATGCTGCGTTCTTCGACCCGCTCACAGGGATGACGCCGGTGAGGCGGTTGCCTCCAATGATACGGAATTGATCCATGATGGATAACCTCTTTTCGGTGTTTGGATGACCGAAGGATTGCAACAGTCATACCGGGTGAGTGGTTGCCTTAGTCTGGCTGAACGTTGAACGTTGGAATGTTGAACGTTGAACGTTGAACGTTGAACGAAGCCAGGCAGCACAGCGACGCTCGTTTCCTGAACAAGGTTGTCCAACTATCTCTGCTGAGGCTACACTAGGGCGTGTTGCGCAAGGATGAAGCGTTCAACTCTGGAATAATCCCGGAGAGGCATGTGGGTCGCATAAGCAGGGTTTGCCTCGATGAGGGAACCTATCTCGCCCGCTTGATCATGGCCGATCTCAAGTATCAGCCATCCTCCCGGCTTAAGATGGGCTGGTGCACCCGCGATCATGAGTCGAGTCATGTCCAGGCCATCGGGGCCGCCATCCAGTGCGATGGATGGCTCATGACTCAACTCAGGTTCCAGCGTAGGCAACACATCTGTGGGTATGTACGGTGGGTTGGAGACGACCCAGTCATATTGCGCTGTCTGCTCGATGGGCGCAAAAAGATCTCCCTGCAAGAAATGAATCCGGTCGGCAACCTTGTGGCTCTCAGCGTTTCTGCGGGCAACCTCCAACGCCTCGGATGAAATATCCGTAGCGACAACACTCCATCCTTTCCGCTTGGCAAGACTCACGGCGATAGCACCACAGCCCGTGCCGATTTCCAGGATGTGAGCATCCCCCTGTTGCCGACTTTCCAGTATTTCAACCAGGGTTTCTGTCTCAGGGCGTGGAATCAGAACATGGGTATCCACATAGAACGGCAGTCCCATAAATTCACGTTCATGGGTGAGGTAGGCAAGTGGTATCCGTTGGGCACGACGCTTGATGAGTTCTCTGTATGCGGCCAGTTTATCTGTCGGCACGGCATCCTGGAAATGAACATAGAGTTCAAGGCGAGCTTTGCCCAGCACATGTCCGAGCAGCAATTCCGCATCCAGGCGTGCGCTGGAGATCCCCTGCCCCTGCAAGTAGCCGGTGGTCCACGTGATCAGATCGATCACACGCCACGTTTTCACAATTCACTCCCGTATTGACTGATACTCATTGCACCGTACAGTAGGGCGATTCCTTCGAAAACACTAAATTGGAGCCTGCAAACCGTCAATCGAGATCGCTAACCGATTTTCAGGAAGGAAACAAGAGAAGGATCGGGGTGTTGGTGTCTTAATCGAGTTCTTTGAGACGTTCTGCTTGATCCGCTGTGATCAGTTCCTCAATCACTCGATCTAAGTCTCCATCCATCATCGCATCCAGTTGATAGAGGGTTAGATTGATACGATGATCCGTGACTCGATTCTGCGGGAAGTTATAGGTACGAATACGTTCACTTCGATCACCTGAACCCACCATCGTTCGACGCGCTTCAGCACGTTCGCTGGCTTGTTCCGCCAGGATCTGATCCAGTAAACGTGAACGCAGAATCTTCATCGCTTTGTTCTTGTTCTTGAGTTGCGATTTCTCATCCTGGCATGAGACGACAAGACCCGTGGGAATATGAGTGATGCGGACAGCAGAATCGGTGGTATTGACGCTCTGACCACCTGGCCCGCTGGACCGAAAGACGTCGATGCGAAGATCCTCACGGCCGATCTTGACATCCACTTCTTCTGCTTCTGGAAGCACCGCAACGGTCACAGCAGACGTATGGATGCGTCCGCTTGCTTCTGTGACCGGCACACGTTGAACACGATGCACACCTCCCTCGAACTTCAGGCGACTGTAGACGTGATCCCCTTCTATCGAGAAGATCACCGCTTTGAAGCCTTTGAGTTCTGTTGCATGAGCATCGAGTAATTCAACGCACCATCCCTGACGCTCAGCATATCGTGAGTACATTCGGAACAGATCGGCTGCAAACAGGCTTGCTTCCTCGCCACCGGTACCGGCACGGATCTCCATGATGGTGTTTTTTTTTATCGTTCGGATCTCTCGGCAGGAGCAGCAGCTTCAAATCCTGTTCTAGCCGTTCCTTCTGCGTCCGTAGCACCTCTTGTTCTTCTCGTGCCAGTTCGATCAGTTCCTCATCGGTTTCTGAGTCAATCAGTCCCTCGACACTCTCGATCTCTTTCAGAATTCTCTGATATGCTTCAAAGCTGTTTACGATTTTGGTGAGTTCTGCGTGTGCCTTGGCGGTCTTCTGGAAGGCGATATGGTCAGCCAATACCTTCGGATCACTCAGGGCAGATTCCAATTCGCGATAACGTGTTTCGATGTCTTTCAGTTTTTCAAACATGTTTATCACTCAGACAGATAGTCTTACGGGGCTGTACGCCTATAAGCCCATCAATCTTTGATGTTGTACCGTTGACGGAACTTCTCAACACGGCCTTCACTGTCAACGAGCTTTTGCTGTCCTGTGTAGAACGGATGGCATTTGGAGCAGATTTCCACGCGGATGTCTTCCTGTGTGGAAAGCGTTTCAACCACATTACCACAAACACAGGTAATGCGTGCTGGAACCAGTTTGGGGTGAATATCAGATTTCATAACATTGTCCTCCTTGTTTCTAACTTTTCATCGATTCAAGGAACTGTTCGTTGTCTTGGGTTCGGCCCATGCGCTCCACAAAAAGTTCCATCGCCTCTGCGACACTCATCTGACTTGTCAGTTTGCGGAGGATCCATGAGCGGGCAAGGGTGGTTTCATCCAGAAGGAGTTCTTCTTTACGGGTTTTCGACTGATTGACATTGATCGCCGGGAAGATACGTCGGTTCAGCAGGGAGCGATCCAGATGGATCTCCATATTACCAGTACCTTTGAGTTCTTCGTAGATATACTCGTCGGCCCGGCTGTCCGTATCGATCAGCACCGTCGAAATAATGGTTAGACTGCCGCCTTCCTCAATTTTCCGGGCAGCACCAAAAAACTCCCTGGGAAACTGCATGGCCATTGGGTCCATACCACCTGAGAGTGTGCGGCCACTATGAGGGATGGTCAGGTTGTTCGCGCGGGCAAGGCGAGTCATGCTATCAAGCAGGATGACGACATCCTTCTCGTACTCCACCATCCGCTTGGCCTTCTCGATCACAATCCGTGCCACCTGGATGTGACGTTCGGGTGTCTCGTCGAACGTTGAACTCACAACTTCGGCCTTGACAGCCCGTTCCATTTCGGTGACTTCTTCAGGACGCTCATCGATCAGAAGCACAATCAAATCCATCTCAGGATGGTTGGCCTCGATGCCGTGAGCGATATGACGTAACAAGACGGTTTTGCCACTAAATGGTGGGGCAACGATTAAGCCGCGCTGTCCCCGACCAACGGGAACCATCAGATCCATGATACGGGTTGCGAACTCTTTGGGAGCATGTTCCAGAGTCAGCTTCTCATGAGGATGGATCGGAGTCAGATTGTCAACCAGGATGGTCTCTTTCGCAAGTTCCGGATCCTGATTGTTCACAGACTGGATCTTCAAAAGCGCGAAATAGTGTTCTTCTTTTTCGCCGTCACGTCCCTTCTTGGGGGGACGTATCTGTCCCTGGACGAGATGGCCGGTGCGGAGAGAAAATCGGCGTATCTGGGAAGGTGAAACATAAATATCGTCCGGACTCTGGAGATAATTGTAACGTTAAGATCTCAAGAACCCAAACCCTTCCGGAAGGATTTCCAGTACGCCATCCCCGAAGATCAACCCACCATTTTGTGTCCGGGCCTCGATGATCTTGAGGATCAGTTCCTGTTTTCGCAGCCCACTATACCCAATGATTCCGAGTTCGCGAGCCATCATGGTTAGTTCAGAGATAGTCATCCCCTGAAGTTTTGCAACATCAACATTGTCCATATTTCAACAACTCCTTAATTCTTACACTCCTTAGATTGGTTCAAATACACGGGATACTGGAGTTTAGATCAAAGGCCGAAATCGGTCGCTAAGCAGCCTGAGATTGGGAAATCTTAGATGGGTTGACTCCGTTGAGGGGTTTAATCCTTATGATACGCACGGGTGGGATTTCGAATCCGACGTATTATACAACATCATTCTCGAAGTCGTCAAGAGCTTTTTTTCGTGTGTGCGTGTTTTGGAGTTTCTCCCAGAGCGCGTCCACCTCCTTTTTCAATGCGCTGAGGCTGAGATATTCATTCTCAATGACAATATCAGCATGCCGAGCTTTCTCTGCCACAGGCAGTTGGGCTGCAATTCGTCTCCGAGCTTCCTCGGGATGAATCGTCCTGCCCTGTTTTTTGGCCCGTTCAAGCATACGCGTGATCTGGGTTGCTTCGGTAGCAAACACCACAACGACGATATCCACCATATCCTGCATGCCAGCTTCAAACAGCAAAGGTGCATCCAGGACAGCAATTCGTGTCTCTTCCTGTACACTCTCGGACTCAGCCGCACCGCTGACATACTGATATGCTTCCATAAGAGATTGTCGGATGATCACCGGATGGGTGATCTCATTGAGTTTCCTTCGGGCTGTCTCATCCTGGAATATAAGTGAACCCAAGCGAGAACGACTGATATCGCCGTCGTCGCCGATAATCCGTTCGCCGAAGGTTGCTATGATCGTTTGATAGACAGGACTGCCACGTTTCAACAATCGGTGTGCCAACTCATCAGCGCTTATGATTCGAGCCCCTCGTTCCTTCAAGAAACGAGCAACGGTGCTCTTACCACAGGCGATGCCACCTGTAAGTCCAACGACAAGTCCCCGCATACTACTTCGCTTCAAGCCAGTTCGCCCCTGTGTGCACATCAACCTTTATAGGTACGCGGAGCGGGTAGGCTTCTTCCATAATGCGCTGGATGTCTGTGGTCATTTGTTGCACCTCATCTTCAGGGACCTCAAACACCAGTTCATCGTGGACCTGAAGTAACATTCGAGATCCCAATTCCTCCTTGCGGAGATAATCTGCTACCTGAAGCATCGCGAGCTTGATCATATCCGCCGCGGTTCCCTGAATAGGGGCATTGATCGCAGAACGTTTGCCAAACTCCCGTGTGTTGTGATCTCGGCTGTGGATTTCAGGTACATACCGTCTGCGGCCAAGCAACGTTGTCACATAGCCTTGCTGTTGGGCCAACTGGATGGTATGGTCCAGGTATTCCCGAACCCCGGGGT
>JAJRTO010000474.1 GCA_024278235.1 Candidatus Poribacteria bacterium | reverse complement strand
ATGATGGCACATTTTCCAGCAGAACGACGTATCATGCATACGCAGTTACGGAACCGACTCAGCGAGATCGCAGATACGATTTATCATCAGCGGATACCCATATCAGGTTGGGAATCCGTGGTGACCGGTCAAAAACAACGCCCGGCGCAACCGCCGAAAGAGGGTTGGGAACCTTTTGAGATAGGGGATATCTGGGGAGGCTATGACATCACGATATGGTTTCGTTCAGTCATTCAGATCCCCGAGGAAATGGCCGGCCAGCGTGTCGTCGCTTTGCTTCGGCCGGGCGGGGAGGCACTCAGTTACATCGATGGCCGGCCTACTCAAGGGCTTGACAGCAATCGAGATGAGATCTTGCTCGCCGCTGAAGCGACAGGTGCTGAATCCTGTCAGCTTCTCATCGAGGCTTATAGTCACGCCCGTTTCGATGAGAAACACGCTTTTCAATATGCGGACATCGCAACGGTCAACGAACAGGTTCGCCAATTTTACTGGGATGTCAAGGTCGCCTACGACACACTGGAGGTGCTTCAGGATCATTCAGCTCCCTATATCCGCCTCCTGGATCTGATCGACCGATGTGTCAAGAAGATCGATTTTCAGCATCTCGGTGGTGAACCGTACTTCAAATCCGTGGAAGCAGCCAGCGCAGCCTTCCAGCAAGGGATTGGTGAGTTCCACCAGGACTATGGGTTTGGCAAACTGGTCCTCACGGGACACTCCCATATCGATACCGCCTGGCTCTGGCCGTTGCGTGAGACGCGGCGCAAGTGCGGACGGACGTTCTCCACTGTTGTCAAATACATGGAAGAATATCCCGAGTATCTCTTCAGTCAGAGTCAGCCTCAACTGTACGATTTTGTCAAAGAGGACTATCCCGAACTCTATGAATCCATCAAACAGCGGATCAAGGAAGGGCGATGGGAACCCGTCGGAGCCACCTGGGTTGAACAGGACAGTAATGTGTCCTCCGGTGAAGCGTTGGTGCGTCAGTTTCTCTACGGCAATCGCTTTTTCCAGCAGGAGTTTGGCATTCAATCCCGCACCTGTTGGCTGCCCGATGCGTTTGGATTCTGCTGGTCACTCCCCCAGATCATCAAGCGTGCGGGGGTGGATTTCTTTGCGACAACCAAGATCGACTGGAGTCAGTACACCAACTTCCCCTACAGTCTGTTCTGGTGGCAAGGGATCGATGGCACGAAGGTGTTAGCGATCATGCCGCCGCTCAACTACAATGGAAATCCGATTCCCAGAGATTGTGTTGCCCAATGGGAGCGATTCCGCCAGAAGGATCAGGTGGATTCCGTGATCTTCAGCTTCGGATGGGGCGACGGGGGAGGTGGACCGACGAAAGAAATGCTGGAATACGGCAAACGGTTGCAGAATATGGTCGGTGTCCCGCAATGCGAGTTCGGCACGGTACAAGGCTATTTTGACCGGATCGCCGAGCAGATTGACGCTGACAGACTGCCTGTCTGGAATGGTGAACTCTACCTGGAACTCCACCGCGCCTGTCAAACGACACAGGGACGAACCAAACGCAACAATCGCAAAAGCGAACTGCTCTATCGGGATGCCGAGATCGCTTCATCCGTGGCGATGCTGTTGGGAGCCTCCTACCAGCAGGCCAAGCTCTACGAAGGCTGGAAAGTCATCCTCTGTAATCAGTTCCACGATATTCTCCCCGGTTCATCGATCAAGGAAGTTTACGAGGATACGGACAGGGATTACGCCGAGGTTCTCGGCAAAGGACGCGAGGTGCTGGATGCCGCACTGGAAACCATCGTTGAGCATATCGATACACAAGGAGAGGGGGCCCCGCTTGTCGTGTTCAACACACTCTCCTGGAATCGCACGGACGTTGCAGAAGTGGTACTCGACATCAAGGAAGAATTTCATATCATCGATGCTGCCGGCAAGAGGGTGTCTTCTCAGGTCATCGAATGCACTCAGGGCCGGGCGCGTGTCCTGTTTGAAGCCAATGATATTCCTCCACTGGGGCATGCTGTGTACCGTGTCATTCCCGGAGCTGCACCGGAGTCTGCACCGAGAATCTCCGCTGCTGAGCGAACACTGGAGAATGATTTCTACAGACTCACAATAGCCCCTGATGGAACGATCTCTGAACTCTATGACAAGTTGGCCCAGCGTTCCGTGCTTCCGGAGGGCACTCGCACAAATATCCTTCAACTGTTCGATGATCGGCCATATGCTCATGATGCCTGGGACATCGATTTCAACTACGAAGATAAGATGTGGGAGATGGACTCCGTGCAGAGCATCGAATTGGTCGAATCGGGGCCGGTCCGTGCCGCCATCCGCGTGATCAAAAACACGGAGAAATCGACTGTTCGTCAGGACATCTGTATCTATGCCAAGACGCCTCGCATCGACTTCGTGACACAGGCCGACTGGTGGGAAAAACACACCTTGCTCAAAGTAGCCTTCCCCGTGGATGTACTTTCGCCGAAGGCAACTTTTGAGATCCAATTCGGCACGATTGAGCGTAACACACACTGGAACACGGACTGGGATCGCGCACGTTTCGAGGTACCGGGACAACGCTGGATGGATCTGTCTGAGGGAGATTATGGCGTAAGCCTGCTCAACGACTGTAAGTACGGCAGTGATGTGCATGACAACGTGCTGCGGCTCTCGCTCCTACGCTCTCCTACGAGCCCAGATCCCAATGCCGACGAAGGGGAGCAGCAGTTCACCTACTCTCTTTATCCCCATGAAGGGGATTGGCGCCAGGCCCAGACGGTGCAACGTGCCGCTGAACTCAATAGCCCGCTCATCGTGTGTCTTGCAGATGCCCACGCAGGAGAACTGCCGAATCGCAATTCCTTGATCAGCAGCAACCAGGAGCATGTGATCATCGACACCATCAAGAAAGCTGAGGATAGTGATGCGATCATCGTACGTGTGTACGAGGCTTGTGGCCGGCGGGGGGATGTCACGCTCCGCTTTGCCATACCGCTTGAGAGCGTCACGGAATGTAACCTGATGGAAGAGGACGAATCGAGGATGCAGGTGAGCGGTCAGCAATTCAGTTTTTACATCAAGCCCTATGAGATACGGACATTTAAGGTCGTGTGCGGATCATCGTAAGAACCCTGATGAACCGATAATGTTCTCGGGTAGGGACGCACCTGCGTGTGTGGGAGAACAAATGTGAGTTCGAAGATCCTGATCGTGGAGGATGAGTCTGATATTGTCGAACTGCTGGCGTATAACTTGCGGCAGGCAGGTTTTGAAACAGAGGCCGTCTTCAACGGAGCCGATGCCCTTCAGCGAGCTATTGAGAACCCACCGGAGCTGATCCTTCTGGATCTGCTCCTTCCCGAGATAGACGGGCTGGAAGTCTGCCGCCTGCTGAAGCGTGATCCGCATACTGAAACGATCCCTATCATCATGCTGACGGCAAAAGGGGAAGAGATCGATCGGATTGTCGGGTTGGAATTGGGGGCAGACGATTACATTACCAAGCCCTTCAGCCCACGGGAGGTCGTGCTCCGTGTCCGTGCGGTACTACGGCGTACCAGTAATGGGCAATCGACAGCCGGTTCACAGCTTCGAGTTGCCGGCCTCACGATCGATATGGATAAACACCAGGTTCATAGTGAAGAAGGTGTGATCGATTTGACGGCGACCGAGTTCAAGATGCTCTCCCTGCTGGCAGGTTCCCCGGGACGGGTTTTCTCACGGAGCGTTCTGATGGATGCGGTTTGGGGGCAGGAATATTACGGCCTGGATCGCACGATAGATACGCACATCAGCCGTCTGCGACGCAAGCTGGGGGATTTCGGAGATCTGATCGAGACCGTCCATGGCGTCGGTTACCGGTTCAAGGGGTAGGACGTGGAATCGGATGGAGTGTCCCGCGTCAGGGATCCGAATGCCGGATCACATCTCCCTCGACGAGATAGTAAACCCCTTCGCCGATATTTGCCGCCAGATCTCCGATCCGTTCCAGATGCCTGAAAAGCAGCAGAAGGCTGATACCGGGCCGGAGCAACGCAGGTTGATCGGTCATGATGGTCAGGAGTTCCTGGAGTGTCTGAGCATAGATCGCGTCCACCTCATCGTCGCGTTCGCGCACTTCTTTCGCAAGGATCGCGTTGCGATTGACAAAAGCGTCCAGTGCATCTTTGACCATCTGCTGGACAATGGTGGCAACCCGGGGCAGCTCGATATACGGTTTGACGGGCGGATATTGCATTAACTCGAGACTCCGTTGTGCAATATCAACCCCCTTATCTGCCACCCGCTCAAGGTCGCGGTTGATGCGCATGGTCGTTGTGAGCAATCGCAGGTCGGAGGCCGCAGGCTGATGGCGAGCGATAAGTTGGATGCAGCGTTCTTCGATTTCGTTCTCAAACGCATCCGCTTGATCATCATTTTCAATGACACTTTGCGCAAGCTCTTCGTCCCGGTGGATGACTGATTCAACAGCCTTGCGCAGCATGTTCTCTGCAAGTCCTCCCAGTCGAAGCAACTGTTGTTGAAGTTCCCTCAGTTCCAATTCAAAATAGCGTTGCATGGCTTTCATCTTTCTCTTTGAGATTGCATGTTGTGATCATAGCACCCTTTCACGCAACTATCAATGACTTTCATGGCCCTGACTAGCCAAACTTTCCTGTGATATAGGCTTCGGTCTGTGGATCTTTGGGAACCGTGAAGATCTTGTCGGTCGCCCAAAATTCAACCAATTCCCCGAGATAGAAGAAAGCTGTGAAATCAGAGACCCTCGCTGCTTGCTGCATGTTATGGGTGACAATCACAACGGTGTAGTCATCCTTCAATTTCAAAATCAGTTCTTCAATCTTCGCCGTGGCAATCGGGTCCAGAGCGGAGCAAGGTTCATCGAGGAGCAGCACCTCAGGCTCGACGGCCAGGGTCCTGGCGATGCAGAGCCGCTGTTGCTGTCCACCAGAGAGCGTGTACGCGTTGGCTTTGAGCTTGTCCTTGACCTCATCCCAGAGGGCGGCTCGCTTGAGACTCTCCTCGACGATTGCGTCAAGCTGGTGTCGGCGACGTATCCCTGAGATTCTGGGGCCGTAAGCCACATTCTCGTAAATTGATTTTGGGAACGGGTTCTGCTTTTGAAAGACCATCCCCACTCGCAGACGGACCTCTACCGGATCGATGGCTGGATCATAGAGGTCTTGTCCTTCCAGCAGGATCTGGCCCGCTAGTTTGAACGTGGCAATAAAATCATTCATCCGGTTGAAACACCGGATCAGTGTACTTTTGCCACAACCGGAGGGGCCTATCAGGGCGGTCACTTTGTGTCGCTGAATATCGAACGAAATTTCCTGGAGTACCTGTGTGGTATGATACCAGGCGTTGAGGTTTTGCACACTCAGGATAAAATCGGATGAATCGGTCTTCGGAGGTTTCATAGTGATCTCACGAGTGTTTTTTCTGGTAATGATTGCGTAGGAAGATAGCAAGCGCATTCAGAAGGAGTGTGAGCGCCAGCAGGATGACGATTCCTGCGGCTGCATTCGTATGGAACCCTTTCTGTGGCCGCGAAACCCAATTGTAGATCTGGATTGGCAACGCGGTAAAAGGAGAGCGCAATCCATCGGGTAGAAACGCGACATATGTTAGTGCACCGATCGCGATCAGCGGGGCCGTCTCACCGATTGCACGTGAAACGGAGAGGATAATCCCCGTCAGGATCCCCGGAAAAGCCATCGGCAAAACGTGATCTTGTATCGTCTGCCAACGAGTGGCTCCCAGTGCATAAGCAGCTTCGCGGATAGAATTGGGAACCGTCCGTATCGCTTCGCGGGCAGAGATGATGATGATCGGCAAGATGAGCAGGGCAAGCGTGAGTGCCCCAGCAAGCAGACTGCGTTCGAGTCGCATTGCCCGGACAAAAACCTCCAACCCCAGAAGTCCATAGATGATCGAGGGAACCCCTGCCAAATTGGCGATATTCACTTCAATGATACGGTTGATTCGGCTGTTCTGACTCGTATATTCTTCGAGATAAATGGCAGCCGCAACCCCCACAGGCACGGCAATCAGGGCGGTCAGTGTGATCAGATACAAACTTCCGACCAGAGCAGAGAAGATGCCCGCCTTCGCTGGCTTTCGGGATGGAAAACTGGTCAGAAACTTCCAATCGATTCGTGGGAGTCCATCGCTCAACGCATCGATCAGCAACGCTGCCAATGTGGTGAGCGCTATCAAAACACCAATCACGGCGATGGTCTGGAAAACTTGATCTCCCCATTTCTGCCGAATCAGTCGCATCTTGATCTGTCTCGTCGAATTCATTCGTACTTCTCCCTGAATCGCCGGCGCATCTGATCTCCAAGTAGATTCAGCACAAACGTTGACAGAAACAGGACCATCCCCACGGCGAAAATCGTCCGGTATTCCAGCGTCCCGGTGGGCGTATCGCCCAGACTGATCTGGACGATATACGTGGTCATCGTCTCGATAGGTACCAGT
>JAJRTO010000473.1 GCA_024278235.1 Candidatus Poribacteria bacterium | reverse complement strand
ATGTCATCGATCTCCAACCTGGTGACCTTCTCTTCAGAGCCGGCGAGGGATTCATCGGGGATCTCAATGGGAACATCGAGTTCAGGATGATACCAGTGTCTACCGATTCGCTCAAAACCCCAGTTCTCCAGTAGACAGACGATCTCCGTACGCCTGGTACTCACGAGATCCACATCCACCGTCGTATACCCGCCAAGCGTGTAAAACTCGAGCGCGTGACCACCAACGATCACGAGAGGCAACCCTCTTCCCGGCGGAAGTGTGGCTGTCAACAGAGCACATACATAAAGCCGCCTGCGTAAGGGATCCATCATCGTACTGGCATATTGGAGTTTCGATGGCCAATCTTTACTTGGCATCTCTGTACCCCTTCATCCACGATGCCATCAATCTTCAGCATCCGATCAATTCATCGGCCGGACAATATTCCATTCCGAGCGCTTCGGCCACTGCCTGAAAGCAGATCTTGCCATCGGCGATATTCAGTCCTTTTTCTAAAGCGGCATTTTCACGCATGGCGGCTTTCCAGCCTTTATTTGCCAGCATCAACACATATGGCCGGGTCACATTCGCCAGTGCGTAGGTTGACGTCCGCCCGACTGCTCCCGGCATATTTGTCACGCAGTAATGGACAACGCCATATTTGATGAACGTCGGTTCTTGGTGCGTCGTTGGGCGTGTGGTTTCCACGCAGCCGCCCTGGTCGACGGCGACATCGACAATCACGGCGCCGGGCTTCATCAAACGGACCATCTTTTTCGTGATGAGATGCGGCGTCCGCCCACCTGGGATCAATACCGCGCCAATCAGTAAGTCAGCGTCTACAATTTTTTCACGGATCGTATGCGGATCAGACATCAGGGTGACAACGTTCGAGGGCATTATATCATCAAGATAGCGGAGGCGACGCAGATCCACATCCATAATCGTCACCTCTGCCCCCAGGCCGGCTGCGACTTTCGCGGCGTTTGTCCCGACAATCCCGCCGCCAACAATCAACACTTTCGCTGGCTCAACACCGGGGACCCCGCCAAGCAGGATACCACGTCCCATCATCGGTTTCTCAAGGTATTTTGCCCCTTCTTGAATCGCCATCTTGCCCGCAACTTCACTCATCGGCGTGAGCAGCGGCAATTCGCCATCTGCTGTTTGGATGGTCTCGTATGCCACGCAGATGACCTTTCGATCAAGCATGGCACGGGTCAAATCCTCACTCGCGGCAAAGTGAAAGTAGGTAAAGAGGATCTGTCCTTCGCGTAAGCTGTCGTACTCTTCCGGCAGCGGTTCTTTGACTTTGACGATGAGGTCAGCGGCTGCGAAGATCTCGTGACCCGTGTCCAGTAGTTCTGCACCTGCTGCGACATAATCTTCATTCAGGATACCACTGCCGATGCCTGCATCCACCTCAACGAACACGGTATGGCCGGCTTGGACGAGTTGTTCAACGCCAACGGGCAACATGGATACACGATATTCTGATGGTTTAATTTCCTTTGGAATTCCAATGATCATGGCTATCCTCACCGCTGTGTGGATGAATGATGGGCAACCTATCTTGTTTATGCTGCCCTGGACTACATTCAACTCAGATCGGTACATCCAAGTCTCACGCCGATGGATTTATCGATCCACCGGAAGTTCCTGGAAAACTGGTATCAGATAAAAATCTTGTAGTTCCTGAAGCCAAAGACCGGTCCCAGTATCGCCCAGATGCTCCCTGTGACGTAATCACCCAGGATGAGTCCCAGGAAGAACGGGGCTGCTCTCCGATGCATTTTGAGCCCTCCCTGTTTCAGGAGCAAGAACTTCAGCAACCAGCTTATAAAGAAGGCAAACCAGAAGTAATCCATCGCATAGCTGATAGCAAGCGCGTATCCCGCCGGATGAAAGGGCCACCAGACAAAACGCATGCGCACAGCCATCAGCATAAACGTAAATCCCGCACCGCCGATCATGTAAGAGAGTCGGGTTCCATCCGGGTCTGATGGGAACTGGAGCCATCTCTGGAGTCGATTGAACGTCTCCCTTCCAACCCAATCTTTGAACCCTCCGGCTCCCGCGGCCGCACCCTCACGATAGGTGATGTCCAGATTCGCCCAGTAGGTCGCAAACAAGCTGACCAGAACAGCCAGCAATAGTGTCACAAGCAGCCCTTTGTTGCTTATCCGGGCATTCTCTCCCATTTTGAACGCTTCCAGTTGATTCGGCATGGGATGGTTGCGGAAGCCACGGTTGAACCAGTGCAGCAGGGACAAGACTGTCTGGCTCGAAGGGAGCATGTTCTTGGTGCCGATGGCGAAACTCATGATATAGAGAGGATTGGCATAATGATCCCCCGCTGAGATCTCATGCGGTGTTCCCAACTCCGCCCGTACCCTCGTGATCGCCAAGGCCAGCAGAAGATACATCAAGAGGAAGATGAAAGCGACCCATATCTCACTCCCTGCAACATACAGAAATCCCAGGATAAACACACCTGATAAGACAAACCCGACTAAAGCCCATCGGTATGGTATCGGTTCGCGGGAGTCGTCGATATCGGTTGAGAGGCCGGTGGCTTTCCTGAAGACCTCCATAAGATGCCTTCGTGTTGTCCACAGGGCGATGAATGCCAATGCAAACCAAGCACCGGAGGCTTGTTCACTGAAATATGGGAATCCCCTTAGACCAAATGCCCTGCCAAACACCTGTTCTATCATGCGGAAAACGAAGAAGAACCAGCATGAAAACGACAGATCCAGTGGCAGGAAAAAGGCCAGACCCACTGCAAATGGATACGCAGATATTCTCATGCCGCGCAGCACATCCCATGGCCTCTCTGTGAAAACCGATCCCACATTGGTGAGTTTGATGTATTTGATCATCGGAACAGAGGGATACAGAGTGTGTAGACCGTTGACGATATCGATGACTGCCGCAAGTATAAATCCAGCCCACATCAATCTGTTCCTGAATAGCGTGCTCCCTCCTTTATAAGTCATACCTAATGGAAGCTGAATGACCGGATAGGCAAGTTTTTCATGTTCTGTCCACTGCCTACGGATCAAAGTGTTGAAACACAGCATCATGAAGACGAGCGCGAGAAAGAAGGCACCCCATATCAAGAGTGGCTCGATCCAGGGCTGGAGGATGTTCTCCGCATAGATACTGGACTCCCCCTTGTAGTAACCTTCCAACACTGATCTGTTTTTCACGGTGAGCCAGGAGGGGATGTATCGGAAGAAGAGTTGTTCCCATTCATTTTCGGGTGTTGCAAACCAGAACGCATGCGCGATTTGACCGAACAGATTCTGGAAGGTATCATGGCCCGCAAATGTCATTGACACACCCAGCATGATGTAGATGGTCAATAATTCTACCTGATTCAGAAAAGTACGATGTGTGAGTCGTTGCAGGGCGAAGTTCAGACCAATCACCACGAAGAGGATAAAGACAGGTTCAATAAAAAGGGGGAGACAGCTACCATCCAGCGAGTAGTACTTAACCTCGACGAGTGTTACCCAGTAGACGTTGATGGGTATCAACAGAACACCCAGCAGAAGTGAGCGGAGAGTAACCGGGAAGCGATCTCCGGGTTTTTTCAGGTTTCTATTTTTCCATTGTGTGTCCGGCAACTTTTCAAATCGTCCTTTCTCATCAAAAACTCAGGATCCGGAATTCAGAAGAGAGATGACATTGAGCTTCCGTTTACTGCCTACTGGATACTACTTTTGTCCCCTGTCTTCCGGCTTTCTGGCAACGGATCAATACGTAGATTCTTCAGGTCTGGCGGTGCAAATTTGAGTAGGAACTGCCTCCACTCGTCCTCGAGTTCTCGTTGCGGTTTATAATGTTCCTCGAAGAGTTCCCGGAACGTGTAACGATAGAATTCTCGGCTGTAGGTCCCCAGCAGGGTTCGTAGTTTATCCTCACCGTATCGCTCAGCAAGAAAAATAATGGTGCTCAGACTTGCCATCGCCATCTCGGGAGGATGCTCACCGTGTGTTCCTGTTTGCGCCATTTCGTTCCAACCACGTAATCCCAGTTGTTGGGTCTGCTGTGCGATTTGCCGCTTGAAGATCGGATCGAGTTCGTCTCGATAGGCGAGATATCCTGCCATACCGGCCATAAACCACCAGGGCACGGGTTGATCATGAACCACACGGCGCAAAAAGAGTTTTCCCAGCCGGTGCGCGAATCGATTCGTATGAGGCGCGTCCGCCGGTGTCAAATAGATGGTTCCATATCTCCCTCCACTGAATCCGACTATCCGCGAATTTGCTTTGTAGCGGATCTCTTTCTGGTTGAAAGGGAAGATGATGACATTCACAGGTGTCTGTAGATGGAAGCGAAGCCATTCCGAGATCTCCTCGTAAATCGAATCTGCATTCTGAGCCACCTGTAATGTCGCCAGGGCATCCTGTTCTGCGAACTGGATAAGGAAATAGCGGGTTGCGCACATGTAGCTAAGCGTCGTCGATCCTCTATCGAGTGCGCGCCGAAGTCGGAATCCCTGAGATTCAAACAAGCTACGAACATCAGAGGTGTCTACCTCTGTTGGAGCCGCGGGATACATCCGTTCCATACCTGTCGCACAACCGAGCAGGATAAGGAGCATCATGAGTGTCCCCCAACGAATCATGCTCTCATCACCTCATTCCGGGAAACGCATCACTTCGTTAGATTGTATCACCCGTGGTGCATATGGTCAAGGCTGAGAGCATGTATGAAGCATCGATGGCGACTGTATAGGAAACTCTTGAGCACAGATTTCCTGCATACGATGCGTGCGGATATATTGACGCAACTACACCTGTCGCTGACGCTGTGCCTCAAACAGAAGAAGTCCTGTTGCAACAGCGACATTCAGCGAATCCGCTCGTCCATACATGGGGATTTTCGCGGTGAGGCTTGTCAGTTCCAAAAGAGAACGAGAAAGTCCGGTAGCTTCATTGCCAACGAGAAAGGCGGTGGGGCCACAATAATCCAGAGTAAGATAGGATACGGCGGCATGAGCGGAGGTAGCGATGACCTGAATTCCATGTTTCTGGCACCATTCAAGCACAGATTTGACAGGAGAAGATCTCACACGTGTGACGGCAAAAAGTGATCCCATACTTGCTCGGACTGCTTTGGGATCGTACCAGTCTGTTGAGTTGCCTGTGACAATGACAGTCGCATTCGTTGCATCGGCTGTGCGCAGTATCGTCCCCAGATTACCGGGATCCTGGATTTCATGGGCAATGAGGATAAGCGCGTTCGGAGTGGTTTGGATCGCTTCCAACGGTATTTCATACTCCTGAACGATCGCGAGGATTCCCTGAGGTCCCTCCCGAAGTGAGATGGACTCAAAGACTTTACGAGTGACTTGTCGGCAGGGGATGTTCCGAACCCGGGCAGATTCAATGGTATCATATGCCAGGTCGCTTCTTAGCAATTCAGGGCAATAGAGGATCGTTTCGACAGGAGCACCGAGGTCGACCGCTTCTTTGATCAGTCGAATGCCTTCTACGAGGAACAGGCGATAACGGTGACGGTACTTCGTTTGACGGAGAGATCGGGTTTTTTTGATATAGGGATTGACGAGGCTGCTAATGGGTTCCACAGGCGGTGTATGAAGCCAGAACAAAAAATGTCCCGGCGACGACTTACTCTCCCACGAAGTCACCCTCGCAGTACCATCAGCGCTAGGAGGCTTAACTTCCGTGTTCGGAATGGGAACGGGTGTTTCCCCCCTGCTATAGTCACCGGGACATTCAGTTCAATCTATAGAAGACAGCAAAATATGAATTATGACAAAAAAATTGACAATTGCATAGGAGTTAAAAAGTGGTCAAGCCCTCGACCGATTAGTACCAGTCAGCTTAACAGTTCGCACTGCTTACACTTCTGGCCTATCAACCTCTTAGTCTCAGAGGGGTCTTACCAGGTTACCCTGTGGGATATCTTATCTTGAGGTGGGCTTCACGCTTAGATGCTTTCAGCGTTTATCCCTTCCGAACATAGCTACCCAGCGATGCCCCTGGCGGAACAACTGGTACACCAGCGGTTCGTCCACTCCGGTCTTCTCATACTAGGAGCAGCTCCCCTCAAATATCCTACGCCCGCAACGGATAGGGACCAAACTGTCTTGCGACGTTTTAAACCCAGCTCACGTACCACTTTAATCGGCGAACAGCCGAACCCTTGGGACCTGCTGCAGCCCCAGGATGTGATGAGCCGACATCGAGGTGCCAAACAGCGCCGTCGCTGTGAGCGCTTGGGCGCTATTAGCCTGTTATCCCCGGAGTACCTTTTATCCGTTAAGTCACGGCCCTTCCATACGGAACCGTAAGATCACTAAGCCCTGCTTTCGCATCTGCTCGACCTGTCTGTCTCGCAGTCAAGCTCCCTTCTGCCTTTACACTCTACGCGCGATTTCCAACCGCGCTGAGGGAACCTTAGGGCGCCTCCGTTACATTTTGGGAGGCGACCGCCCCAGTCAAACTACCCACCTGACACTGTCCTTTTCCCGGATTCACGGGAAGAAGTTAGAGCCCTAATGCCACAAGAGTGGTATTCCAAGGGCGACTCCACCGAGGCTAGCGCCCCAGCTTCACAGTCTCCCACCTATCCTACACATGCGACACCAAAACCCAATATCAGGCTGTAGTAAAGGTTCACGGGGTCTTTCCGTCCTGTTGCGGGTAACCGGCATCTGCACCGGTATTACAATTTCGCCGAGTCTCTCGTCGAGACAGTGCCCAAATCGTTACGCCATTCGTGCAGGTCGGTTTTTAGCCGACGAGGAATTTCGCTACCTTAGGACCGTTATAGTTACGGCCGCCGTTTACCGAAGCTTCGGTTCAGAGCTTTGCCCCGAAGGGCTAACCCGTTCCCTTAACTGTACGGCACCGGGCAGGCGTCAGTCCCTATACATCGTCTTGCGACTTAGCAGAGACCTGTGTTTTTAGTAAACAGTCGCCTGGGCCAATTCTCTGCGGCTCCTTTCAACGCCCCATGCAAGATGGTTTGCCTACTTGGAGCACCCCTTCTCCCGAAGTTACGGGGTCATTTTGCCGAGTTCCTTAACGAGAGTTCTCTCGAGCGCCTTAGGCTACTCGCCTCGCCTACCTGTGTCGGTTTACGGTACGGTCACCTGCAAGCTCGCTAGAGATTATTTCTTGGCAGATCATCAGGCCAGTTTATGTGCACAAAGCACTCCCCATCACCCCTCAGAGTTATGGCACTCTGGATTTACCTGGAATGCCCTCCGTCAGGCTTAGCCCAGCACTTCCATCCGCTGGTAGGCCCTACTCCCTGCGTCATCCCATCGCTCAAATGCTTGCGAGGTGGTACAGGAATTTTACACCTGTTTTCCATCGCCTACGCCTTTCGGCCTCGGCTTAGGGTCCGACTTACCCTGGGAGGAATTGCCTTGCCCAGGAACCCTTAGGCTTGCGGCGAACAAGCTTCTAACTTGTTTTATCGCTACTCATGCCGGCATAATCACTTCTCATTCGTCCAGGGCGCCTTACGGTACCCCTTCATCCTACTAGAGAACGCTCCCCTACCACTCCCACCCCGCCACTGCAAAACAGCACGTGGGTAGAAATCCGCAGCTTCGGTAGTAGACTTGAGCCCCGTTACATTTTCGGCGCAAAACCACTTGACCAGTGAGCTATTACGCACTCTTTAAATGGATGGCTGCTTCTAAGCCAACATCCTGGCTGTCTGGGCAGTTCCACATCCTTTTCCACTTAGTCTACATTTAGGGACCTTAGCTGGCGATCTGGGCTCTTTCCCTTTCGACAATGGAGCTTATCCCCCACTGTCTGACTCCCGCACTTAAGATAACAGCATTCGGAGTTTGACTGGGTTTGCTAAGCTGGTGGGCCCGCTAGTCCAATCAGTGCTCTACCACCATTACCAAACATACGAGGCTAGCCCTAAAGCTATTTCGGGGAGAACCAGCTATCACCGGGTTTGATTAGCCTTTCACTCCGATCCACAGCTCATCCGCCAAGTTTTCAGCCTTGGTCGGTTCGGGCCTCCACGACCTGTTACAGTCGCTTCACCCTGGCCATGGATAGATCACCCGGTTTCGGGTCTACCCCACGCAACTGAACGCCCTATTCAGACTCGCTTTCGCTACGGCTCCACATCAGAAATGTTTAACCTTGCTACGTAGGGTAAGTCGCCGGCTCATTAAACAAAAGGCACGCAGTCACACTTCCCACGAGGGGCTAGTGCTTCCACAGCTTATAGGCTTTACGGTCTCAGGTTCTATTTCACTCCCCTAACAGGGGGACTTTTCACCTTTCCCTCACGGCACTTCTTCACTATCGGTCGCCAAGTAGTATTTAGCCTTGGACAATGGTCTGCCCAGATTCCCACGGTTTGGGGATATACCGCAGTACTTGGGAACAATATCCAGGAAGTTCAGTGATTTTCGTCAACGGGACTATTACCCTCTATGGTACGCCTATTCCAGGACGTTTAGACTAATCAACTGAATTTGTGACTTCCCGACGGTACTATACTACCGTCCGATATTGCCCCGCAACCCCCGGCCTACAACACGTATAGGCTATTCCATAAGCCAGGTTTAGGCTGTTCCCTTTTCGCTCGCCGCTACTGGGGGAATCGCATTCGCTTTCTTTTCCTCAGGGTACTGAGATGGTTCACTTCCCCTGGTTCGCTTCCTCATCCTATGAATTCAGATGAGGATAGTAGAGCATTAGCTCTACCCGGTTGCCCGATTCGGGAATCTCCGGATCATAGCTTATAAGCAGCTAACCGGAGCTTATCGCAGCTTGTCACGCCCTTCATCGCCTCTTGGCGCCAAGGCATCCACCGTAAGCCCTTAGTAGCTTGACCTTCATTAGAAGCTTGAAACAAGATTAACTCGTGAAAATTAACTTGCAACAAGCAAATACTCCTATGCAATTGTCAAAGAACGTGGCTCCTCAATGGGAGCCCCAAAACTAGCGATGTAACTCGTGGTGGAGATGAGCGGGATCGAACCGCTGACCTCCTGCTTGCAAAGCAGGCGCTCTCCCAACTGAGCTACACCCCCACATGCAAATGAAGAATTAAAAACCTCTGATCCTTCATTCCTAAATTCACTATATGGTGGGCCTAGGTAGAATCGAACTACCGACCTCGCGCTTATCAGGCGCGCGCTCTAACCGTCTGAGCTATAGGCCCATACACAAAAAGAAAGCGCATCGCTGCGCTTTGCTCAGACGATACCATACCTATAACAACTCTTGTAGCTAAATAGTTGTCCTCCAATAACAGCGGTAACCATCGACCTAGGATTGTTTTCCTGAAAACAAGGTGGTTTCAAGAAAAACTCCTTAGAAAGGAGGTGATCCAGCCGCACCTTCCGATACGGCTACCTTGTTACGACTTCGCGCCAATTACCAGTCTCATCTTCGAAGGCTGCCTCCCTTGCGGGTTAGCTTACCTGCTTCGGATGCTACTAGCTTTCATCGCGTGACGGGCGGTGTGTACAAGGCCCGGGAACGTATTCACCGCGACCTGCTGATTCGCGATTACTAGCGATTCCGACTTCATGGAGTCGAGTTGCAGACTCCAATCCGAACTGAGGCCGGCTTTTTGGGATTAGCTCCACCTCACGGTTTGGCGACCCTCTGTACCGACCATTGTAGCACGTGTGCAGCCCAGGGCATAAGGGCCATGCGGACTTGACGTCATCCCCACCTTCCTCCTGCTCGTCGCAGGCAGTCTCCTTAGAGTCCCCGGCATTACCCGCTGGTAACTAAGGACAAGGGTTGCGCTCGTTGCGGGACTTAACCCAACATCTCACGACACGAGCTGACGACAGCCATGCAGCACCTGTCACCGCGTCCCCGAAGGGAACCCCATGTTTCCACGGGTAGCGCGGGATGTCAAACCCTGGATAAGGTTCTTCGCGTTGCCTCGAATTGAGCGACATGCTCCACCGCTTGTGCGGGCCCCCGTCAATTACCTTGAGTTTTAACCTTGCGGCCGTATTCCCCAGGCGGAGTACTTAATGTGTTAACTACAGCACAGAAGGGGTCGATACCTCCTACACTTAGTACTCATCGTTTACGGCTAGGACTACCGGGGTATCTAATCCCGTTCGCTCCCCTAGCTTTCGCGCTTCAGCGTCAGTATCGGGCCAGGAAGCCGCCTTCGCCACCGGTGTTCTGAGCAATATCTAAGCATTTCACCGCTACACTGCTCATTCCACTTCCCTCTCCCGTACTCAAGCTATGCAGTATCCAGTGCAGTTGCTCGGTTGAGCCGAGCGATTTCACACCGGACTTACATAGCCGCCTAGACGCCCTTTACGCCCAATAAATCCGGACAACGCTTGCCCCCTACGTCTTACCGCAGCTGCTGGCACGTAGTTAGCCGGGGCTTTCTACTATGGTACCGTCAACCCTCCTGGCTATTCACCCGAAGGGGATTCTTCCCATAACACAGAGGTTTACGACCCGAAAGCCTTCGTCCCTCACGCGGCGTCGCATGGTCAAGGTTTCCCTCATTGCCAAATATTCTCGACTGCAGCCTCCCGTAGGAGTCTGGGCAGTGTCTCAGTCCCAGTGTGGCTGACCATCCTCTCAGACCAGCTACCCATCGAAGCCTTGGTGAGCCATTACCTCACCAACAAGCTAATAGGCCGCAGGCTCATCCTTCGGAGATAGCTTCTTCGAGAGGCCATCTTTCATCAACCCCACATGCGAGAAGTTGATCGTATCCGGTATTAGCGCCCCTTTCGAAGCGTTATCCCAGACCGAAGGGCAGATTACCTACGTGTTACTCACCCGTTCGCCACTCTCCAGGGCCCCGAAGGGCCCCTTATCGTCGACTTGCATGCCTAATCCACGCCGCCAGCGTTCGTCCTGAGCCAGTATCATACTCTCAAGTAAAATTGAAACCATGCATCAAGCATGGTAATTATCTTTGGGAATAATATACCGCTTAGTTACTTTCGGCACAACTATTTAGCTGTCAAAGAGCTGTGTTACTTCTCAAACTCTTTTGAGCAAGAGAAGCCTGCTACCGGGTGATCGTTGCCAGCCGCGATAACTCGCGACCAAATAACCTTTCACCAGGGTAGCGGAGTGTATTATAGCACATCACTCATGGGGTGTCAAGAGTTTCTGCAAATTTCTTTTGCTCTTGAATTCCCCGTGTAAAACGAGTGTGATTATATCCCCTGGATCCCACCTTGTCAAGGGCGAAAACCACGATTCAATAATTCTACCAAAAGCGATATTGCAGTTTCACCAAAGAGGATGACCGACTGAAAATTATGGATTACAGGGCCATTTAATTTTCGGATTTGATGTGTTACATAACCATCTCTGCCAAAACGCTCCTCGCTATCGCTGTCTATCTCTCGGGACTCACCCTCCTCAATAAAAGACCCACACAGGCAAACATCGCAAACACCATCGGTTATGCTACTGTTAATATGGGCATATTGTATCGCTCCCTTATCCACGGGTCAACATAAGCCTGCTCAGAGCAATAGCGGATACTGTGAAGAGGAACATGACTCCAGCACTCCACAGAGAGAACGTCGTGTGAGGTACACAGGTCATGCTTGCACTGTTGGCTTCAATGCGGTGGGGAATTCAGGGTTGAATGATCTGCTTTGCGATAGTGTTTTCCGGATCCAATTCCAGGATCCAGTTTGCGATTTCCCTGGCATTCTTGGGCCAATTGATTTGCTGAAGCTTTGTGGCGAGTGCGGTACCAACAGCCACGAGAGTCTGCTTGGCTTCCTCTGAATCTGGCTTCAGATCCCAGGCGGACTTGAGCTTGTTCTTGGCAGGCGTGTATTCCTGACGACCGAGGAGACAGCGCGCAACTTCGGCACGTGCGATTGCGAGTTGACTGCGTGTCCCTGGTTTTTCCTTGCCGGGGCGTGAATCGAACTGTCGAGCTACTTGAGACTCGATACTCAACAGGTTCTGGTAGGTGATCTCGTTCTTTGGAGCTTGTTTCATGGCGAAGCGCAGCGCTGGCAAGGAACCCATGAGGTCTCCGGTGACAAGGTGTAGATATGCGATGGTATTGTAGATATCCACGGTTTTCTGGGAAGCGGGGATCTTTTCAAAGGCATCTATGGCTGCCTTATACTTTTTAGCCTTCATAGACTGGTTCCCTCGCTGGATGTAGACATTGGTGATGGACTTCTGAATCTGGATATTCGAGGGATCGAGTTCGGCCACCTTCTCCAGCGTTTCCAGCGCGGCATCCATCTGATTCACGTGCCGATAGGTTTGCGCCAATAGGAGGTAAGCATCCAGATAATCGGGTTTCAGGGAGATCGCATCCCGGAACTGCTGGATGGCTTGATCACCTCGATTCTGTTTGTCCAGCTTCTGACCATACTGAATATGGGTTACAATCAGATTATGGCGGGCTTCGGCCAGATCCGGATTGGCATCCAATGCCGCTCTGAAGTTCTCAATCGCTTTGGGGTAATCTCCTTGACGATAATAGGCTCCGCCAAGAATGGCATAGATCTCGGTCAACTGAGGATTCAGAGCGAGCAACTCCCGATAAGCTGTAACGCCCTCATTCAACTGTCCCGATTCCATCAGAGCTGCTGCCATCTTCCAATGCACATCTTCAAGGTTGGTCTTTACATCTTGAATTTCCGGACACGCTTGCTCTGCTGCTCGATATTTTGTGATAGCCTGACGATAGTTGCCCTGTTGCACGAGATACACGCCCCAGTTGTTGTAGGTGCGCCCAATGTTCTCCTGAGCGACTTTATTGTCTGGATCATACTTCTGAGCTTCCTGATAGTAATGGATCGAAGTCTCATATTGCTTGAGGGCTGAATGAGCGATACCCAACACGATCAAAAGGTGTGAGTCTGTTGGATCGAGCCGGAGCGCTTCTTTTGCGGTATCGATCGCCGCACTGTAATCCCCTTTTTCTACCAGTCTCGTTGCCTGATCTCGCAGTAAGGCGAACAGGTTATGGCGCGCCGGACGGTAGCGGAGATCCAGCTCCAACGCTTTTCGGAAGCATTCCACCGCTTTGTCCAGATCCCCTTCCTGATAATACAATCCACCTACCGTATTGTAGGTGTCAGGGGAGGGATCGGTTTCGATGATCCGTTCAGCCTGGAGCATCGCATCCTCTGTGCGCCCCAACTGCTTATAGGCTTCTACAAGTCTCTGCCCTGCCGCCCTGTAGCTCATATCAAGTTCGAGGCATCGCAAAAAAGTATCGATAGCGGCATCATATTCCTCTGCATCCTGATAGATGCTCCCAAGTAGATAGTGGAACCGGGGGATATCAGGTGTCTGCTCGATCCAACCTTTGAGCGTGGCAATCGCCGAGGCATGCTGAGGAGTATTGAACTCGGTCCTGTAAAGGCGTTTTATGGTCGCCTGATCCCTATCCGTCGGTCGCTGAGCTTCCGATGCATAGTACATCATGTCCGCCGATTGGGTACTATGTCCCCAAAGACCGATGGCATGTCCAAGCTCATGCAGACAGACCGTACGCATCTCTTCGTGAGTGAGCCGTTTACCTGTGCGTTTATCACGTAACGATGCGGTCACCTCCGCGTGGTAAGTTGCATCGCTATCGCGCACAAGTTTGGCATCTCCCAATGCGTGATCCATCATCTGATTCAAACTGTGTGATGCCCAGCGCACCTGGATGTGGGCATCCTCGGGCGTCTCCACTTGCTCGAATTCGATAAGTTCAGGAGCCGCTTGATGCCATTGCTCCAGCGCATATTCCAGATCTTCCAGATAGGACAGGTGATCTGGAGGAGGAGGCAATATATAGACACGGATAGGCATCTCTGTGAAGCGAGTAATACGTCCATCAGAGAACACGGTTATCTGCTCAAAGTAATCATCTGCATGGACAGATGGAATGAGTACACTGTAGGATAAGAACACAGAGAATAGAACAAAACTCACAGCGAGACGAACGAAAAGCTTCTCAAAACATCGTCGAATCCTTGCAGAAGTTATCATAGGCATGAACGTGTCCTGAAGTGTAAACAGTGCATGCATCGAACGCATATACATAATATGTGATGCATTGCCTGGATCTGACAATCCAGGAATCGGCATTGTGATGGAGTCGATATCGGTGCTATGACGAAGTCCCCTTGAGCGTTGATTTCAAGTGCTGGATCCTTGCCTCTTCTCTGCTGATCGAACGCAAGAGCAGCTTTCTGCGAGTAGCCCCATGAATCCTGGATGCGACCATATTATAGCGTCGGTAAAGACGTGCCAGTTGTACTTCAGCCGCCTCAAGCTCCTGTTGTGTTTCAGATTTTGGGGGAGTAACTTTCTGTCCCCCGGGCGGTGGGATATTCATGGTACTCGCATTGGGGCGAGGTACAGGGGGAGGCTGCACAGAACTGCTGTCAGAAGTTGACGAAGGAGAATCCTTTACTTGTTCCGTGTTGGTAACCCGTGCCTGAATAAACTTCTGAATATTCTTAGCGATGTATTGCTGAATCTCTTCCTCTGATTGCAATTCATCGGGGATATCTAAGTTGACGGAAATGACTTCATTTCGTGGCATGAGAACCCCCCCATCGAAAGAATCGGAAATCACTAATGACAATCCAAGCCTTCCTATTATCGGTGATTTCTCAGACAGGCTTAAGCCTTTTGGGCAGAAGAATCCAACGAAGAAGAAAATCTGCGAGATGATTATTCATTGATCTCAATGGAATAGGTACACACGTGATCGCCTTTCCTGATATGACATTCTCGGACGACCTCCGTATCGAGGATCTCCCGGAACAGACGCAATTCGGCTTCACAAGCGTGACTATACTCAGAAACGACACCGTAGATGGGACAGTTGTATTCGTGTAGGTAAAGCTTGTTACCATCTGTTTCCGTCTCAGTCATGTAACCTTCAGCATCACGTATCTGTGCCAATATCTCAACCTTTTCTTTCAAACCCTTTCCATTGAGTTTCTCAGAGTAATTCCGCTTCTGGGTGTTGAACCGTTCCTGAAAAAGTTCCTGCAAGTGATCCTCACCATCGATATGGGATATCGCTCTGAGGATACTCAGGGCAAAATTCTCGTAGCTGTTCGGAAAAAGTCGATCTGCTTCTTTGGTGAGATGGTAACGATGGACAGGTCTGCCACGTTGAGGTTTCTCCCGTGTATAACTCACCAATCCATCGCGTTCCAAAACCGCGAGATGCTGACGAACTCCCATCGGGCTGATTTCAAGTTCATCCGCAAGTTCACTGACCGTCAAACCCTGGTATCTCTTCAACAATCGAAGAATGTGTCCTCGTGTCTCTTGTATAGCAATACTCACAGTTTTATCAGGCCTCCATCCTGTTCTT
>JAJRTO010000472.1 GCA_024278235.1 Candidatus Poribacteria bacterium | reverse complement strand
GGAAGGATAAACATCATGAAGCGGCAGTATCAGCAACACATGGTCCATCAGCAACGCATGGTCATCGACGTCCAGGGGGGACGCATCTTACAGGACAAATCCCCCCTGGCGTTCCCGCTAAGCGGGATGCTTAGCGAGAAAGAGTATAGCCTATTTCCCTTACGACTGTCAAGGTTTATTGAGCATGATAGAGCGTATCATGATAGAGCGTATGAGGAACTGATAGTTCCCAACTGGCAAAGCCAGAACCAGAATTGCGAATTTGGGATTGCGAATTGCGAAATTCCAAACGGGCCAAAAGCACCGAAATCCCAAATTACCAAACGGTGTTGACTCGAACTTTTCGCCATTTTGCGACGATTTTGCCCGGTAAGGGTCTACGCATTGACTGAGACTTCGCTCAGTAAATAAGGCCCCTGTGGGCATTCGACAGAACCTTGAACCTATCGACAATTTCTTGTCGATGTTGGCGAGTAAGCGCCTAACCTGGACAAGCCAATGCTCCCGTTTCGTTTGAGTCCAACGCAGGGAAGCAGATGTCTTGTGCTGTCCCTGTGCCTGTTGCTGGTAGTCGGGATGGCTTCGGCGCGTTCGGTACCGTTCCATCTCATCGCCGGTGCGTTGGCGATAGGGTTGACAATTTCCACGTTGGAGTTGGTCTGCACAGGTCAGGTGTGCCTACCAACACTGACGTTCATTGCAGGAGTGCCCGGGATGCGATTGCATGCCTTCTCGTATCTGGTGCTCTACAACGTGATGTTTGTGTTGCCGCTATTGCACTATTGGTGGTGTCCCATGTATTGGGGGGCGACCTCGATGCAGTTGGGAGGGGTGTTGCAGCGGCATTTGGTGACGGTGAAGCTGGGAACGGGGATGTTGCTATCGGGGTTGGGCATTTGGTTGCTCTCGCGGGGAATCTAACCTGGAATAGCAGTGATGAACCCTTTTGTTCTGATATTGCTGTGTGTCTCCCTGGGAGCGGTGGGACAGATTGCCCTCAAGCAGGGGATGTTGCACTTCGGACAACTGGAACTCAGACTCCCGATGATATTCATCACCTTCAGTCGGGTTCTGGTCCGTCCGTTGGTCGTCGTCGGCCTTGGACTGTATGGGTTGAGCGCATTCCTATGGCTGATCGTGCTGTCACGAGTTGAACTCAGTTATGCGTATCCTATGATTAGCCTGAACTACGTGCTGGTCATAGGGCTTTCATGGGCCATCTTCCATGAACGTCTCTCGTGGTCCAAGTTCCTTGGAACTCTGATTATCTGCCTGGGCGTCTGGGTGCTCTCTCGACACTGAGTGGAGAATACAAATCACGGTTTCGAGAGCAGGCAGCGAAGGAGGGACATGCTGTGAAAACGAGGCCAACAAAACAGGAGAAACCAACGTTCCTGCAAGCGGAAGTGCGCCAAGCGTCGGTGGACCTCTCTGTGGTGATTCCGGCCTACAACGAGGAACACCGCATCTCCTCAACGGTCGGGCAGGTGATTGAGTATCTAACACTTCAGGAGATATCCTCCGAGGTCATCCTCGTGAATGATGGCAGCCAAGACCGTACAGGCGACATCATGGAACAGCTTGTTGAGAACTATCAGAGCATCCACGCCATTCACCTGCCGGAGAACCGGGGGAAAGGGAACGCTGTGCGATGTGGTGTGTTGGCGGCCAAGGGAGCGTATATCCTCTTCTCAGACGCGGACCTTTCCACTCCTGTTAAGGAAGTGAGTCCTCTGCTCTCCTGTTTGGAAGATGGCTATGATATTGCTATTGCCTCCCGTACGTTGGCCGATTCCCTGGTTGCGGTTCCTCAACCATGGAGTCGGCAGGTAATGGGGAAGGTGTTTCGGGTGCTCTCAAAGTGTGTCATCCAGGGGATTTCCGATACTCAATGTGGATTCAAGGCGTTCCGGCGGGAGTGCGCTTATGATATCTTCTCTCACCTGCATATCGAACGTTGGTGTTTCGACATCGAAGTGCTGTGCATGGCTCAGCGAAGAGGCTACCGAATCCGAGAAGTGCCCGTGCGCTGGATGGATTCCAAGGGAAGCAAGATCAAGAAGCTGAGGGACTCCCTGGGAATGCTTTGTGATCTGTTGAGAATCCGCTACCATCTGCTACACAGCGATTAGCATAACCCATGACAGCGCTTGGTTATGCGGCCTCCTTGATGAGAGGAGGTAGTGCCCCGTTGCTGATGGCTGATAGGGGGAGGTGATGTACCACTGATCGATCAGCAATCTTCGGAAGTCAGGTCCGACGGTTGCTGTCATCTGGATCCACTGGCTATACCGGAACAGTGGATCGGTATGTTTTAGAGTGCATGATTCCAGGTAAGGAGGATGTCTGATGCTTCGGAAACTAACCATGGGAAAGGCGTTGATGATTGGTGTCGCCCTGTGCATCGTCGCCTTTGGCGTACGCGCCGATCAGAAAGCGCTGGACGAAGAAACGATGCAAAACTTGGTGGGAGGTGCCAACTGCTATTCTCTGACACAGTCAGTCGGATGTACGGCAATCTGGGACTGCCAGTCAGGTGGCCCCTACGGAGGCTGGAAGAGAGCCGGGTATACGATTGACGTGCTAGTGAGCGATTTTCAAGGCTACTATCACTGCACGTACGTAGGGAGTAAGGTGGGGTGCGACTGGCTCTGGTTCGATGCTGGTTGCAATAGCTACTATACGAGTAGCCAGCAGATGTTTGCTCAGTTCAGCGTTTATGATCCCGGTTGTGGATCCTGAGTGGAATCGAGATCGCTCAGGCAGATCTTGTCCGGGCGATCTCGATCACCGAATCGCCGGAACCCGGGTAGATGACAGGAGAAAATCCCCAATGGACAAATCCTTAATGAACAAGCGGACCTACTTCGCAGTCGGTACTATTGGCTTTATCGTGGCGATTCTACTGCTCCTGAAAATCATGACGCATCCGTCAGATGTCGTCTCTGGTAAGCCAGTGAACCAGGAATCATCCATTCCGTCGATGGTTCCGCCGCGAGACCTCCTTGCATCCCAGGCGAATTCTGGTTTGAGTAAGAAGGAAGGACATGGCAGCGTCGAGCCGCGTTCTGATGAGATCAATGCCTGGCTGGATTGGTTTGATAGTTGGCTTGATAGTTCCGATTCCGACATCCAGGAATCATTGACGTCAGTTCCTGCTGATGAGGAAGAACCGGGAGAAGCTGTCAGTCCCGAAGAAGCCGTCAGTCCTGAAATGCTGGAAAAGCGGCGCAAGGTCATGGAGTGGCTCCAGGAATACTTTCCCTTCGACCGCATGTTTCACGAGATTCTCCGCCAACCGGGGCCCCCTCTTGACGATATGGAGGCCCATATGGAATGGGTGAAATACCAGTGTGAGTTGACGGAACAGTCCCACGAATATCTCCGCAAGCTGCAGGCGATTGTGCCGGAGGCCGTGCAATTCCACTATGGACTCGCCATACCGATCATCGACGGGGCTAATCCTCCAGACACGCTCGACCCAGATAGTCTTCCAAAGGATTACAGTCGTATCGGTGGAACCTCAGTAGATTTTAGATACCTTCGCGAGGTGATCTTTGGCGGGACGTTGCCGCCCGAGTTCGACGAGCTGTTTGCAGTATATGACGAATTGTCAGGCGGCGGGTAAACTCTGGCGGGACGTTGGTGCCAGAATTCGATCAATTGGAGCCGTCGTATATTCCTCTATGCCAGCGGTGCCTGTCATTGCGAGCCGAAGGCGAAGCAGTCTCGACGCCTGCGGACTAGGTTTGCTTTGTCGGGACCGCCACGTTACGCTCACGGCCTCGGCCCCTTGCAATGACGAGGGGGCAGGTGGGCGAATCACCGAGTCATCGGAGCTTGAATCCATATGCTGAAACCTAAGACGAAAAAATCGAGGAAGGCGTGCTGCTTCTTGCTCGGAGCGGTAATACTGGGATTTTCGCTTCCCGTTCTCGCGCAAGTGCCAGAGTGGGTGACAGAAGGAATCGCTCAGTATGACTCCCAGATTCATTCGTTTACCGTCTGCTTCCAGCGAAGGATCACGGATTATAGGTCGCTGAAAGACCTCAAACCGTTTGAAATACCGGTACTCAAGACGGAACAGGGAACATTAATCATCGACGGCAGGCGGAAACGATATAGCCTGAGTCACCGGGGTGAAATCCAGTTCCCGCCTTATGACGGTTCGCAGACTGTGGAGGCGGATATCCTTGAGGAGCGTATCACCGACGGAGAACGCGTGGTGCGTCTCGTGACAACTGACCTCGGAGATGGCCTCAAGCAAACCGCTGAATATCTCAATCCACGGGAGGATCATTTCCTGGTCGTTAGCTGCTTTGATCCCCGCACATGGATGACGGCGTTTGGCACGCCGGTGGGAAAGTTTCTGTCCAGTCCGGATATCTCGAGTATTTCATCTGAAGAGGTCACCGTTGCAGGAGAACTCTGTGTGCGCATCCGCGTCGAGCGAAACCAATTGGGATTCTCCGAGTTCCTGATCAACACGCAACGCGGGTATCGGGTACAGCAAGTTGTTCGAGAATGGATGCGTGGCTCTCGAACCTTCCAGACGAAGACGTCGGTGGAGCTAACCCAGGACGAGAATGAAGTCTGGTATCCCCGGCGTGTACGTTGGCATTATCTCGTAGATAACGAACCGGTATTCGAGCATCTCATTGAATTTGCCGAATTTCGAGCAAACGTGACGTTTCCGACAGGCACTTTCTCGACGTTGGCACCTGAAGGGGCACATATTGTCGGAGAGATGACAGGAGGAAATCCCCAATGAACAAGCGAATATACCTCGTAGTTGGTACTATCGGCCTCATCGTGGTAATTCTGCTGATCCTGAAATTCGTCCAGGACTCGAACAGGATCACAACTCCGTTGGTACCGTCTGAACAGGATACGGCCAAGAGGGTGGTTGAGAGATCGGCGCCGGTCGGCCAGCCTACGCTGTCCCAGAATCAGAAAAGAAGCGAGGATCGACAGCACACTGCCCGACAACACGCGGACGACCAATCTGCCGAGGAGGTGGTTCGTACAGCGCGATCGAACGAGCAAATGGAGCCGGAATCGCTGACGTCAGTTGCTGTGGATGAAGAAGCACCAGAAGAAGCCGTCAGTCCCGAGATTCTGGAAAAGCGGCGCAAGGTCATGGAGTGGGTACAAGAATACCTTCCCTTCCACCGCAAGCTGAACACGGTTCTTACCCAAAAGGGTCCATCTTATGACGATATGGAGGCTCATACAGAATGGGCAAAGTATAAAGTTGAGTTGTGTGCCCAGCACATTGAGTATCTCCGCAAACTGCAGGCGATTGTGCCGGAAGCCGTGCAAATCCACTATGGATTGCCTATGCGGATGTTCAACGACTCCGCCCCAGATATTATTGACTATAGCCAGGTAGCTGGGGACTCAACGGATTTCGGATACCTCCGCGAGGTGATCTTTAGCGGAACGTTGCCGTCGGAATTCGATGAATTGGGTCAGCCCTATATTCCTTAGTCTGTTGCTGGGTGAGGAGACTCGCAACATCTCATCAGAGAGGATCAAGCCGTGCACAAGCAGATGAATGAAATGAATGTCCGATTTCGGTGGTCTTTGGTCGCCCTTCTCGGAGTAGGCGTCATGCTGCTTGCAGCAGTGATTGTCGCTCCGTGGGCGCAGGAAGCGTCTCAGAAGGAAACCCACCAACCGCCACCCGTTCAAAACGTTGGACCAGCGCAACTCATGGGAATGGTTCGATCGACGGATGATCATCCCGTTCCAGATGCGAAGATTGAAGTGATCGCATTAGTCAAAAAACAGGACGTGCAGACCGGATCGGATGGGAGGTATGAGGTTCGTGGGTTAGAGCCGGGGACGTATCTGCTGAATGTGAACGCGCCCGGATTCGAGCCCAGGAAGCAGATCGAAGTCACCGTGGTCGAAGGTGCCGTGGCGTTGCTAGACGTGCTGATGCGACCTCCGAAGTTGGACGACCCCTACCGTATTATTCCCATCCCTGCCACAACTCCTGTTGAGGAGATCGAAGAGATCCTGAACAGAAAGGCACAGGACAGTCTGGAACTTGAGGATTCCTTTGTAGTAGATAAGCAGATATTGCTCGTCTTTCAGAGCGGGAAGAGGGAAACCGAGTGATAGTTTGGCGGTCAGTGATCGGCATGTTGCTTCTGGTGTGCGGCATCGCGGCGGTTACTTCCCTGCCAGATGACGCCGAGCCATCGCTTGCCATAGGCTCGGATGTCTTGTGCGGCCCCAAGTAGCTTGTGGTCGTTTGCCAGTTGTTGAATATTCCGGCGACTCTTCGAGAGATGATCCAACAGGTCGAGGTGGGTCAGGACGGCGTGACGATGCTGGATCTTTACAGAGCCGCGCAGCGGATCGGACTCAATGTTGCTGCAAAGCAGCTTGACCTGAAAGAGCTGGTCGCACACGATGGACCGGCGATCGTATTCGTCAACGGGAACCACTTCTTTGTCGTAGAGACGATTGAGGGTGGCTGGGTTCGGATTATCGATCACGACCTGAACTTCCCGCGACTCGTTTCGGAGCAGGATTTCCAGAAGATGTGGAACGGAGAGTCCCTCCTGGTAGCGCGTCCCTCAAGTCCAGAGAGGGCGCCTCGAATCCGATTCTCATCCACGATTCACGATTTCGGTCGGGCACCGCTCGGTTCGACCGTATCGCACGATTTCCGTTTCAGGAACGAAGGTGCAGTCGCCCTGCAGGTGAAGAGTTTTACGATTCCATGCGCATGCGCTGTTGTTGGACCGCACCGAAAATGGATTCCTCCAGGCGAAAGCGGCACAGTGCAGGTGTCTTTGACACTTGAGTCCGGATTTGGTCCACATGGTCACCGTAGTTTGAATGTCTACACGAACGACCCGGCATCGCCAGTCACTATTCTCACATTGGTTGGGGAGGAGACAGCACGACTGGATGTCACACCTCCCCAGGTGTACTTTGGTCGGATCAGAAGGGACGAAACGGTCAAGCGTCGGATTACTGTCCGATCGATGGATGACGTTCTGCTCGGAGTCATCGATGTTCAATTGAGCAGTGATTCGCTTCATCTTCAAGTAGAGCTAGACCAGAAAGATAATGAAAGAGTCAACTTAACCGAGTATTTCCGTAGCATTCGCAGTGCTCGTGCAGGTTCTTCTTCTGAAGAAGATGCTCTGGCCAGGCTCCCCCCTGGCAGAAGCGTCAAGATGGTGACTTTGGACCTTACCATCGGACCGAACCTTCCCGACGGGTCATTTTCCGAGTCTATTACCATCACCCTTGCATCGAGCCAGGAGTGGTCGTCCGAGTCCGTCAGCGTGACCATTCCGGTGGAAGGGGAGGTGACGGGGGATGTTGCCCTTGACCCGAAGCGATTCTTCTTCGGCGTCGTCTCTCCTGGTACAGTGGCGTTCTGCACCCTCCGGCTCCTCAATCATGGGGAAAGGGCTGTCCGGATTCAGAAGGTAGAATCCAGGCATCCGTCATTGGAAGTCCATGCCATTCCGGGAGCGGATCGAAGGGAGTATCTGATCGAGGCTACCCTAAAGGTCAAAGAGAATATCTCACATGGAAGATTTGTGTCGTCCGTGGTTCTGTACACAGATCATCCAGATTACCCTCGCATTGAGATCCCTGTCTATGCTTTTGTCAAATCGGACGATCAGTGATCGGCTTCGTCATGTTATCAACACTGGACTTAAGGTACTCAAGGGCCATCCAGCGATTGCCGTCCTCGTGGGGCTTGAATGCTTCACAGCAGTGACAATCATCCTTCCATACTGCCAATCCAACAACCTTCACGGGGGAGACACAATCGGCCACCTGGAAGCGGTTCGTTTCCTGAGGGATCATCTGTTTCCTCGATTCTCAGGTTGGAATCCCCATTTCTATGCAGGATTCCCTCAAGGAATTTTCTACCACCCCCTGTTTCATTACGCGACAGCGCTGCTCAGCTTTCTCATCGGTCTGGAAGCTGCCTTTAAGACAGTTATCTCATTATCCATACTGCTGGTGCTGCCCGCAACCTGGTATTTGGGAAAGAAGGTCCACCTTCAGCAGGTTGCGCAATCGTTGTGGCTTGTGTGGGTATGGGTGCTTCTGCGCTTCACTCCTGAGACCTGGGGTGGGAACGTTGCAAGTACCCTTGTGCTCGGGCAGGTCACGAATACGATTGCGATGGTCCCGTTTTTCCTCTACGTCGCTTCCCTTCCGTCTCTGTTCACGCGACACACCTTCTTCGCGTCGAGTCTATGGCTTGCGGGAGCTACCCTCAGCCATGTCTTCGCGGGCATTGCTTCGCTGCTTGTCCTGGGCGGATTCGGGATTATCTATGTTCGTTCTCACAGGGGGATTCTGACGCTTCTGCTTCATCTGCTGACGACGTTTCTGTTGACTGCCTTTTGGACCCTTCCGTTCCTTGCGAATCGAGAGTACCTGCGAGGTGCTACGGTCACATGGGAAGGTCTCTCCGTGCCTTTCCTTGTGATGCTTGGATTGTGCGCCTACATGCTATTCGCGAAGGAACTAGGGTACTCCTACCCGAATGAATCCATGCATTCACTGATTGTTGCGCTATTCCTGTTAGCAACCTTCCTTTATCTCAGATACCTGCCCGATCTTCCATTCCATTTTTACCGATTTCAGATATACGCTGCCTACCTTGCCTTCTTTGCAGTCTATGTATTCGTCGTGTGTTGGAGAGGTATGACGATCAAGATCAGCGATGTAGCCATCCTTGTGATTCTTCTTGGATTTGGCTCCACTATCACCACGTCGCGCCACAAGCAGCAGTTGGGGCAACCCCGGGAGAGTTCCGTGCTTGAAGTGCATGGACCACCGGATGTTCATGTCCAGATTCCAAAAGTGGACGGTCGCGTGCTCTGCCTGGGAACCACCGCCGGCAATCTGAGGTTCCAACATCGGGCACTGACTTTCCTTGTTGCACGGGAAGGGAACACAGTCACGGACGGTCTATTCATGGAATCAGCCCCCAACTCTCCGTTTCTAGGCTCAATGTTCCGTATGTTCGACCCGTTTAGCCCCCGGTTCACCCCGAAGAACATCCCGCCGAATGCCAACAAAGCGGAGTTCTATCTGAGACTCTTCGATGTCCGGTATATCCTATCCCCTCATGATCATTCCGGTGTTCCTTTTCTTCGCCCTTCCACCCATGAGGTCGATCAGCGGAATCTACTCCCATCTGGTGCATCGGAGTTAGTCTTTCGACTCTATGAGTTGGCGGCACCGTCTGAACTTATTGAGGTGCTGAATTACCAACCAGTCGGAGTCAAAGATTCCTGGGAGAAATACGTTGAGGAATGGTGGATTCGTGATGAGAATCCGCCGCGACTTCTCGTGCAAACGAGCACCCCACTCCCAGACGCTCATGGTTCGGGAGGAGAGGCTGTCCAGATACTTGAGGAAAGGCTGGATGATGGCTACCTCAAATTCCATGTGGCTGCGGAAGCGAACGTCCCGATCCTTGTCAAGATATCCTACTTCCCATCCTGGAAGGCCTATCAGGACGGGAAACCGATTCCCATATACAAAGCGTCACCCTATCTGATGCTTGTATACGGGCGCAACACTATTGAGTTCATCTACCAACCTCCTCGGTATACTTCCTATCTGTTCATCTTGTCACTTGGGACGCTTCTGTTCTGCGCAACTGCTGTCGTTGCAAAGCAGAGCCCACGGATCATAGCCAATTCTAGGGGCAATGCCCGTAAACGAAATCTCACGCTGCTGCCATAGGCTCCAGATCAAACGATCTTCCCTGTAATTGCCAATGTCAGGCTAAAAGTGGATCTTCCATGGAGTGTGAGCGCCACAGGCTGGCTGCTGCTGAAGGGGTTGGCGTTTGGCGTTGCAGGTGGTGTATGCGCCCTGGGTGGCTGGTCTCTGCTGGGAGGGTGGGCTCTGTTGCCACTGGGAGTAGGGATTCTCTTGAGCGTGATGGTT
>JAJRTO010000471.1 GCA_024278235.1 Candidatus Poribacteria bacterium | reverse complement strand
TGTGGTGAAGGATGAGCGTACCGGGGAGGTGGTCGAACTACACTGTACCTACGATCCAGATACGCGTGGTGGCTGGTCAGACGATGGGCGAAAGGTGAGAGGCACGCTACACTGGGTTTCGGCTGCCCACGCACTCGATGCAGAGATTCATCTATACGATCACCTCTTTACGAAAGAGGATCCGGAAGATGTTGAGGAAGGTGCTGATTTCATAGCGAATCTGAACCCCAACTCGCTGGAAAAATTGACCTCGTCTAAAATAGAGCCCGGTCTGGCAGGTGCATCTCCGGGGACCCGCTATCAGTTCTTGAGGCAGGGTTATTTCTGTGTGGATCCCGATTCCTCCGAGGATAAACTCATCTTCAATCGTACCGTCTCGTTGCGTGACTCGTGGGCCAGGATCCAGAAAGCGATGAGAACAAAATAGCCTGAACAGGCAAAGGGTGGCTTTTGTGAATACACATTCTCGACCATCGGATCTGAAAATCACGGACATGCGTGTGGCCACCGTTGTCGGCATCCCCATGCGCTGCACCCTCATCCGGCTGGACACCAACCAGGGCATCTATGGCCTCGGAGAAGTACGGGACGGTGCCAGCAAGACATACGCGCTGATGCTGAAGCGTCGATTGCTCGGCGAAAACCCGTGCAACGTGGACAAGCTCTTCCGCAAGATCAAACAGTTCGGCCACCATGCGCGTCAGGCGGGAGGGGTATGTGCCGTCGAAATGGCACTGATGGATCTGGCAGGGAAAGCCTACGGCGTGCCCGCATATCAACTTGCCGGTGGCAAGTTTCGTGATAAGGTCCGGTGCTATTGTGACACTCCGTCGACATCCGATCCGGAGGAGGCTGGCAAGCGACTCAAGGAACGGATGGAGATGGGATTCACGTTCCTCAAAATGGACCTGGGAATCGATCTATGCCGAAAGGTTCCCGGAGCCTTATCCGCTCCAGCGGGTATGCTGGATACCCGCAATGTGATGCACCCATTCACCGGCATCCACATCACCGACAAAGGGATTCAGGTGCTCTGCGATTATGTTGAAACGGTGCGTGGGATCATCGGCTATGAGATCCCTCTTGCGACGGATCACTTCGGACACATCGGAATCGAAGACTGTATTCGCCTGGCGCGGGCTCTCGATAAATATCGGCTCGCCTGGTTGGAAGATATGATCCCCTGGCAGTACACGGATCAATACGCACGCTTGTCCAACTCTTGTGAAACCCCCATTGCCACGGGGGAGGATATCTACCTGAAGGAAGGTTTCAAACCGCTCTTCGAGGCAAAAGGCATCGCTGTATGCCATCCGGATTTGGCGACTTCAGGAGGGATCCTCGAGACCAAGAAGATCGGTGACCTGGCCCAGGAGTATGGCGTCAGTATGGCAATGCACATGGCGGCGACCCCTGTGGCCACCCTGGCAAGCGTCCATTGTGCGGCTGCCACCGAGAATTTCCTTGTGCTGGAGAACCATGCGGTAGACACACCTGTGTGGAATGAACTGGTTACGGGATTGCCGAATCCGATCATCCAGGACGGTTACATCGATGTCCCCGAAGCACCCGGCCTGGGAATTGACCTCAATGAAGAAGTGATCAAAGCGCATCTCGATCCACGGGACCCGGGCTACTTTGAACCGACTCCGGAGTGGGATCACGAATGGTCGAACGACAGGTTGTGGAGTTGAGCGCGTTTTCAGATCCCTCTGTGCGGAACGCGCTGGTTGTCTTTCTCGTTGTTGTGGCCTGCTTCTCTATCGCCACTCATGCATCGGCCCGGGATCGTGATGTGCGGGTCGCAAGCATATTGGCTGAGAACTTGTTGCACGACCCATCGCTCGCATCTCGTAGTGCAAATGAGTTCCCCGCTCCGAACCGTACAACCCGCCCTATGCATCCTGCACGATTGGGAGCGATGGTGTTCCTTCTCCCGATCTACCTTCATCAGCGTGTGTTCACCCACCAGGATGGGGATGTCTGCACGTTTATCCCTTCCTGTTCCGCTTACGGATCTGCGGCGATACGGCGATACGGTCTCCGAGGCTTGATTATGGTGAGTGATCGCCTGTTGCGCTGTCACGCTGGCAACGACATCTACTACCCTCGCCAAAATGGGCAGGCATATGATCCGCTGCCCTAGCGGTACAAATGTCGTCTGGCTTTGAAGTAACGCCACAGGTTGATCCCTGCGCAGAATAGCAGCGCAACTCCAACGGTAACGATGGTAAATCCAATTATCCAGATTTCATTCGTGCGCATCGCATAAAGCCCCAACCCAACGATCATTGAACTGAGGATTCCATCGCGAAAGGCCGCTCGCGATGTGAGGCGCATGACCTGTTCAAGGTTGTCCCTTTTGATGGCACGGAGATGCTCTCGCAGCTTCGTCATATCGATCTGACGGGTGTATCGAGCCGCTTCATCGGCCGTCAGATCCCGCGCACAGCGAAATCCAATATTGTTCGCTGAATACCGTGGGGGGACATGCCAACGGGTGGCACATCGAAAGTAAAGGTGTGGTGTTCGATCATGCACCTCCTTCCAGGATCCCCCTCGGATAACGTGATCCTCTTGTTCCGATTCCTTGATTTGGAATTTGCTGTTGGGATACGCCTGATAGTGATCCGCCGTCCATTCCCACACATTTCCTGCCATATCTTCAACGCCATAAGGGCTGGCTCCGTCTGGATGGGATCCCACAGGCTCGATATGCGGGATAGGAGTTCCCTCCAACCCCTGTGTATCATGAGATTTGCCCAGGGATGAACATTTGTCGACCGCAAACTCATTTCCCCAGGGATAGAGTCTGCCATCGAATCCACGGGCTGCTTTTTCCCACTCAGCTTCTGTTGGTAGTCGCTTCCCGATCCATGTCGCATACGCTTGAGCCTGTTGCCATGTGATGTTCACCACGGGGAGGTTGAGATCCGTTGTCGGACAAATGCCATTCTTCCAATGCCGGGGCGGAGACGTTCGAGTTGCTTCCACAAAGCGTGCGTACTCACCGTTTGTCACGGGATGTCGATCTATGCGATAGCCATTGAGATGGGCCACGTGTATCGGTGTTTCATCACGTCGTGCATGCATCGATTCAGGGATGGTCGTCCCATAGAATGTTTCCCAGTCACTACCCATGATAAACGCACCGGCAGGGATTGGGACCATCTCCTTATCGATACTGCCATTCATCACGATGTACTGCCCCTTTTGGTTTATTACAGATATGACGGTCATCAGGATTCAGTAACTGGCCAGGACATCTCCCACTTCACAAGGACCGGTTTCTTGCCGACCTGCTCGATAGTGTTCCAGAGGTACTCTGATTCAGACAGGGCTGTGTTGATGCCCCAGACCGTTTCATCCAACCGGCCGCCTGGCTTGCGGATATTGAAATCCATGATCTTGTGCGTACCCGCCCATGTTCCTGTAGTGAGTGCGGTCCACCCCGGCGGTGTGAGCGTCGGAAACACCCCGATCATGGGACGATAGCCCCCCTGTTCGATGAGTTGTGCGAGCTGGGGGGTATGTCCCCACTGGACCATATTCAGCACCAACTCCATACTTGCGCCGTCCATACCGACCACGATAGCGCGTTTTGCAGGGCTGTTCATCGATCACTCCCCCTGCTTGCAATCGTTGAGGGTGTTTCCCATTCGTCCGCTATCAGTTCCCGTCTCGCGCTTTGGACAATCTCGTCCAGCGTTCGCGCAAGTTCCTCGGAGATCGGTTCCGGCTCATGGGTGACGAGGATCTCCGTCTTGCGCTGGCGGCATCGTTCTTCCATACTCGCCCCTCCGTTGCCGAGC
>JAJRTO010000470.1 GCA_024278235.1 Candidatus Poribacteria bacterium | reverse complement strand
GCTGATGCGTTCCGTAATCACGATGATGGCCTCGAACTTCATCTCCTCGAAGGCCCGAAATGTGCACCGGAATAGTTGGGCGATCACATTGAGAATCTCAGTGCCTCCCAGAACGATAACCATCGACACGATCTCCTGGGGGCGATCCAGGAGATAAACCACACCGATCAGGATAGGCATTGCGAGAAGGGATAAGAGGATGCGGATGGCCAGTGCGTTGCTAATATAGTCGCGGGCTTTATCCCGGGCAACGGAGATCTCGCGCACCAGGGGCACGTGCATCCCGAACACAACGGAGATCGCCATGATGTTGGTCACAGCAACTGCCCACAGATAGCCCCCCATCTCCGTATCGCTGAAATAGCGGGGCAGGAGGATGAGCAATCCAAACGCGAGGATTCTCCCGGCAAGGTGTGCTATCAGTAGGGCAGATGTGTTCCTGAGGATACTAGCCATTTTCTGCTCGATGGGTGCGACTCATCTGACAGACAGCCGGTAACAGACCATAGATGCACCAGAACGGTATCCCCGTCCGATCGACATGCAGGATACTGACCACGAAAAGGTGCACCAATAGCGATAGCTCTGCTGTCATCAAACCGATGACGATAGATCGATAAAAGGTGTTCTCGATCTGTCGAAGTTGGCGGATGCCATAAGCGAAGAAGGCGACAATCAGGTAAATCCAGGAAGCAAATCCCAGAATACCCATCTCAGCAAGCGTTTGCAGATATTCGTTGTGAGCCCCTAACTGATACTTCGCGATTTCGCCCACCAGTTCGACTTTTCCCTGATAGAGAAGCCCGAAGCTGCCATATCCGGTGCCTGTGATCGGTTGCTGCAAGAACATTCGGATCGCTGCCGCCCAACGTAAGAGTCGCATTTTGTTGGAGGCAAAGCGCGTGCTAAAGACCGTCTCGACCCTCTCAATGAGTAGGTTGAATACGCCTGGAATACTGAGGATCACCAGGAAGACAAAGCCGAATGCGACGATTGTCAGGAACTTCCTATACTGATTGCCCTCCGTTCTCGTCGAGAACAAGAATAGCATCGCAATGATAATCGACAGCCAGGCTCCCCGGGAGAAGCAGAAAGCCAATCCGATGCTAAAGATGAGCAGAAATCCTCCCCACATGACCTTATCATAGGGTTCCTTGTCAAGTAGGAGCCGGCTGAGTAGGATAAGGAAGAACACACCGGCAAATGAACCATAAACGGAGTAATTCGTGAACGGAGTGCCACTGTAGGCACTTCGCCATTGCCAGAGCTGCAGATTTCCTATGAGCACCAGGGTTGTCCATAGGACGGCGACGGCCGCGCTGGGGAAGGAGGCGATGAACAGGTATCTCAGTTCTCTCTTCGACCGTGCCACATCGTAAACGATAAAAGCAAGCATGATGTAAGCCAGGGCACGAACGATCCCTTTGCCGGATAGATAGAGACTCGGAGCGTTGATCAAGGATAACACATGACTTGTGCCATAGGCCAGCAGGGGCAGGGCAAAGGGAAATCGTCTGTCGGAGATGCTTCCCGATGGACTGTCCCCATTCTCCACGTTGCACACGGTCTTCTCCGACATGCACGTGCGGATGATCCATCGAAGGCCATAGGCCAACGCCATCATCCCCAGCAACGGCTCCGTGGGCATCTGTACCTCAGCCTGCATGGGAAGGATATATCGGAAGGAAAAGGGGAGGAACAGAAGCAATGCGTACAGGGCATATGGCAACTTTACGAAGACTGCAATCGCCAGGGCAAACATCAGGGCGAGGCTCAACAGGGATGAGTCGTAATAGAGAGCGATTGCCAGCCCGGCGAAGATACAGACAATGATAGGGAGCACCTGATAGGATAGCCACTTCAGATCAGCTTTTCGCTTGGAATCCACTGGGTATGACTTCTCCTCCCCGCTCGCCGAGTCGGAGATCAGGGGTGGATATCGAATTCACTATTCACTATTCACTATTCACTATTCACTTTGATCATTCACCATTTAGCAAAATCACCAGACTCGTTCCATCGATATGCCTGAGATTCTCAAACGGGGCTGCCCCGGAATACAGCTCATCCAGTGCCTTCGTCACACCTCGCCATACACCATAATCGTGCCATAGAATCACCCCGTGTCCATCTCTCAGCAATTGGATGGCTATTCCGGAATCGTTCAACACATATTCATAGGAGTGAGAACCATCGACGAACACAAAATCGATCTGGTTGAAGAAAGGAGAAAAATCGAAATCCGCTGAATCTCCATACCACTGGGTGATTTTTGACTCATAGCTCGTTCCCGGGTATCTCAAGCGAGATCCTTGTTTCTCAATGTATTTTTCTTCACCGGGAACGATCCGTAGTTTTGTCGATGCTGATTTATCCGCTGGCAAGTCCAGTGTATGAATTTCCGCTTCCGGTGGACAATTAGCCGCCATATTCAAGGCCGTCCTGCCATCGAAAGTGCCTATCTCAAAAACTTTAGCCGGATGAAATGTCCTGATCAGCTTGTTGATGACGACGATCTCCGTTGTGGATATATTGCCATCGGCTTCGATCGGTTCATGGATGTGGATGGCGGTGTCATCTGGAACGATACTGGATACGTCAACTTTCGGGAGGACGCCTATCCTATCGGCGAGTTCAGGTGGTATGATAGGCGAATGACGGGTATATCCAAAATGGGTGCATATATCGGATATGAAGAGGCGGTTCCTGGCACGAAGAACCCCGGCGGTGAATAGATAAAGACAGGATAGGGCTGCATAGACATACCGTCCAGCAAACCCCACGATCGCCTTCAACATGTTTATCGATTCCTTGAGGAAACTCGGATTGTCATGAGCAGATAGTTTTCAGCCCTCAGCGATAACGTTTTTTAGCTTCCCGGCCTTCCGGTTCTCTGGCTTTTTAGCCCAACCAGTCCAATACTCTCTGTGCCACCTG
>JAJRTO010000469.1 GCA_024278235.1 Candidatus Poribacteria bacterium | reverse complement strand
TTACTCTCTTCCGTGCTTTCTGTTGTTTCCGAAGTTCCGTGATTCAAAGATTGTTGACACTCACTGATAAATCTCTGATTAGGACTTGACACAGGTCTCTGTATCTTCGTACTTGCTCCTTACTTTCCTCGTATCTATTCTTTTCTCCCATACTCATGAAACATCTTCACCTGTTCCGTCATCTTGCACGTGAACAGGAACGTATCACTCCCACACGCCACTAATCTCACCCCGGCATCGACCCACCGTTTTCCCGTCTCAAAATCATTCACATAACTTCCCAGAATCACCCCATATTCCCTCGCTTTCGCAATAACGAGTTCTACCGCTTCGACCATACGTGGGTGATCCAGTTGGCCCGAGACTCCCAGGGACGTCGAGAGATCGTATGGGCCGATCAGCACGGCATGGATGTGTCCGGTCCCGAAGATGGCATCCATGTTGTCTAACGCCTTCGCTGTTTCGATCTGGCCGACGATGAACAGATGTTCGTTAGCCCAGCGTGTGTATGTCTCTCCGTCAATCTCTCGATGGTCTCCGTAGTCGTTGTGAGCGATCCCAAAGGCGACTCCCCGATCTCCTTCCGGGGCATACAGCGCGTACTGAATCACTTCGGTCACATTTTCCGGGGATTCTAATCGTGGAATCATCAGACCGGCCGCACCGGCATCCAGTACACGGGAGATGAAGTGCCGCTCAATCGTGGGAACGCGGACGATTGCCGGGAGATCGGCTCCCCGGGCTGTTCGCAACATCCGGGCCACCGTTTCGAGCGAAAAGGAGCTATGCTCCATGTCGATGATCACGTAATCTGCCCCAGCCCCGGCCAGGATCGCGGGAAGTGAGGGTGTGCTGAATTCTAATACGAAGGTTCCTACCAGGATATTGTCATCCGCCAATGATGCCTTCAAGTTCGAATATCGTTGCATGGATGATCGCCTTTCCGTATTGCTGGCATGTTCAGTATGGAAGTGAGATGTCAGTTTTCAGGCATCAGGCTTCAACAAATAAGCCAGCTACTGAGGACTGATGCCTGAGGACTGATGCCTGACTTGCATCTTCGTTTTGGATGCATAGGCTGGGGAAATGCTTCAGAAATTCCGGAGGGTCTGGAGGCGTTCCTGAGCACGGATCGCCCATTCATTGGATGCACCATTGCACAGGCTGATGTACCGCTCATATTGCGCCCTGGCGAGTCTGGTACGTCCCATCTGCTCATAGACCTGTCCAAGTCCGTAGTGGGCGCTGCCAAGAGTTGGTGCGAGTTGAAGCGCCTTGCGGTATTCTTCTTCGGCCATCGCGAGCTTACCGGCGCGACGATAGCCATCTGCCAAACTATCATGAGCGTTGGCTGCCTCTGGATTGAGGCGAACATACTCCTGAAATGCCTGGATGGCACGCGTTACGTCATCCGCTTCCAGATAACAGTAACCCAACTGATTCCACATGAGTGGATTGCCGGGTGTAAGACGAAGTGCCTTCTGAAGTTCGGTGATCGCTTCCAGAGGCCGACGTTGATCAAGGTAGCTCGTTGCGAGTTGATAATGTACCCAGGCAAGCTCCTGATCGCGCGATTTCAGATCCGCTTCCAGTTTGGCTCCCAGCGAACTCCACTGTTGTTGAACTTCCTGAAGTTGAGCTTTCATCTGATTCTTAAACTGGAGGATTTCGAGATGCAGTTGCTGTGTTTTCTCGTCGGATACCACCGTTGTCCGGACAGGTTTCTGAAGATCTTCGATCGCCGCTGACTGAAGCTGTAGCTTGGAGTCTATCTCCTGGAGCAATGATTGCTGTTGCTGGAAACTGTCATTCCAAACCGTTGCATCCACTGGCTGAGTCAATGGAAGATACCTGGAAACCCAGATAGCACCGATGAATGCGCCGAGAATCGCGATAGCAAAGAAACCCAGTCCGAGTCCAATCCGCCTCAGTATCGGATGAGGGTAAACATCGAGGGCCGCAGGCGTCTCCGGTAATGAAGTCAGCTCCACAGCTTTCTGAGTCGCTGGTGGGTTACATGGTTCGATGTCGAGAAGCGAGTGATTCATGTGGAAGCCGTGCCTGGAGTAAGCAGGGGCAAGCATTCGCTGATGAGAGACGCAGAAGCCGTACCAGTCCAGTAAATGCTTTGCCCTTACGGACGGTCATTGTGCGGTGATGATAACGGATCACTTTATTAAATCTCAAATCCCCCCTACTTTGGCAAAGGGGGGAATAGCTTCCCCCTTTCGTAAAGGGGATTGAGGGGGATTTCTCAAAGCGGCAATTTTAAACTGCATTCCGTATTAGTCAAGGGTCGAGCAATATTCGTACCATCGGCAGTTCGCGAACCATTCCTGCCATAGTACCTTGCCTGAAGTCATTTGTCATACTGTGTGGATGTGTCTTGACATCGGAAAGATTTTCCATCCCGCCGGGGATTGTGGACAGAAATACTGTTTGGGGTCGTTGAATCTCTGTGGTATACTGCATCGGGGTAGCTTTCAGTTATCAGCCGTCAGCAGGAATGATTTGGTATTCGATGAGGAGGCAAATGAATGGACAGTCACTTTCGAGATGAATTACTGGGACTCACGCGCTCCACAAAAACGGTGGATTGCCACTCGCACACATGTCTGCGTCGCGATTATTACAAGGCAGGGCCACGGAATCTGTTCAATCTGATGAGTTACTTCGAGCGGGATATTCAGGGAACCACAGGCAAGAGTTCGGCCGAGCTGTATCGTGAGGCTTCATCCGATGAGGAACGCTGGCAGATTCTCCAACGGGTTCTCTCCAGGACACGCAATGTTTCCTACTGGCGTCATAACGTGGTGATGTACAAGGAATTATTCGGCATGGAAGGGGATGAGTTGGACGACGACAACTGGTCAGCCGTCAACCAGCAGATCCTTGAGAAGAGCGCGGATCCCAACTGGTATGACCACGTGACCACGGAGATCTGTAACCTGAGGACTCAGGTGCGCAACATCCCCTGGTTTGAGGATTGGGAACCGGAGTATTTCACAGCAGTCCTCCGCATGGAATCCGCCCTTCAGTTACACCAGCAGAACACTCGTGAGAGGCTGGAGGCGCATTTAGATCGTTCCTTGACGGATCTGTCTTCTCTCAAGAAAGCACTTGCAGATCTCACCGAGGAGTACCAGCAACAGGGCGCAGTCGGCATCAAGCTCGCCCATGCTTATGGTCGCACCCTGGACTCGCAACCTGTGTCTGACCAGACAGCAACCCGTATCTTCGAAAGCGCGCTTCAAGGAGAAGAACTTTCCCGGAATGATGTCAAACAGTTTCAGGATCATCTGATCTTCTTCCTGGCTGGTCTGGCAGGAGAGATGGATCTGGTGTTTCAGATTCACACGGGGGTTCAGGCGAACTGGGGACATATCCCGGACTCGAATCCGCTCCTCTTGCTGCCACTCCTCCGCAGTCATCGCAATACCCGTTTTGATCTGTTCCATGCAGGCTATCCGTTCAGTCGAGAAATGGGCATGCTTGGCAAACACTATCCTAATGTCTGGCTGAATATGTGCTGGATGTATGTCATCACGATGGAGGGTAGCCGACAGACGCTCAGCGAATGGATCGATCTGGTCCCAGGGGAACGCCTGCTTGGATTCGGATCGGATGTGGGCTGGCCGGAGATGATCTATGCTCACCTGGTCATGGCACGTTCTTGTCTTGCCGATGTGCTGGCTACCAAAGTAGAACGTGACTTCCTGAGCCGTACAGCCGCCAGGGATCTCCTCCACCGGATGCTCTATCAGAACCCTGTGGAACTGTATGGGCTGTCAGAATAGGTTCTGGACAGAGCAGATAGTCATCCCAGGGGCGAGATCACCTCGCCCCTAACTCCAAACGATATTATCCCCTCCCGGAACGCGAATTCACCGAATCGAAATAGAGAGTTTACACGTTCTTAATATTCCGGTGGCATCCTTATGCGATGTCTATTTCGCTGATAGTTTGCAGTCCGTGATTCGGGGTTCACCGAACGGTTTCCAATATGTGCTACTCATCACCCGATCCTCGTATCACGCTGTATGTTGATACACACGTATACTACACGAGTTTTTCAGTGAGTCCCGTAGAGCGTGCAGCTTGCTCGTTTCGGTGCGAAACCAGGGTAGATAGTTGGACACGTGTGTCTGGCTTCGTGAGTCTGGAAGAACGTTGAACGTTGGAACGTTGAACGTTCAACGGAGAACAAGCTGGCAGCATGCTCTACTGCCGCCGTAAGTGAAAAACTCGTACATACTACATTCTCGAAGGGGATCTGGTATCGAAATCATGCATTCCTTATATTTTCGCCCCGCTGTAAGTGGATTACTCCTTTTCAGTGTTCTTCTCACCTTAGCCGGCTGCCTCACATTCACCCCACCCTCTGAAAAAATCTCATTGTCCGAAGCGACAAACGCTGGTATGGAAGACTTGCTGATCTCTCGGGATTCGGTTCCCACACGGCGAACATTGATCAGCAATCGCATCCGTGCGATAGCGTCCAACGCCCATGAAACCTGGATCGCAACGGATATTGGTGTATCTCGTTGGATCAAAGATTCCGATACATGGAGCGATTACACAGAAGCGGATGGCCTCGCCAGCAGAGCGGTGAATGATGTCGCATTGGATCTGCCGTGGGTCTGGTTCGCTACCGAGGAAGGGGTCAGTCGTTACGATACGCAGGCGGAGAGCTGGACAACCTTCCGCAAGGAACAGGGACTGGCAAGTAACTATGTGCTGACAATCGCGGTAGATGGCAACTACGTCTGGTTTGGCACCGACCATGGGCTGAATCGTTATGACAAGAGTATCGACAGTTGGGCGGTACGCACGAAACGCGATGGGCTTGTCAGTGATTATATCCGCACGATTGCCGTGGGCAATGAATATGTCTGGATAGGTACGGGAGCGGAGCGGCGGCGGCATGATAACTGGGGAAGACCGACGAAACGCCAGAGATCCAGCCGTGGCGGCATCAGCCGCTATCATCGCGCCACAGATTCCTGGAATCAGTACACCCAACAAGATGGTCTCATCGATGATGAAGTGACAACCATCGCAATCGATGGTCAAGATGTGTGGTTCGGAACTTACGACGAGGGGGCAAGCCTGTTCAATAAGATCGAGCAAGCCTTCGTGAGAAGCTATACGAAAACGGACCTCCTTGCCAGTAACTTGATTCAGGCGATCGTAGCCGA
>JAJRTO010000468.1 GCA_024278235.1 Candidatus Poribacteria bacterium | reverse complement strand
TCGTTCGCGGAAATCATCGAGCCGTTCACGGATCGGGCCTGTGTTTCCAGCGTGACCATTGACAATCAATATGCTTTGAATTCCATGCCGACGCAGACTATCGCAGACATCATACAACACTTCGCCAAATATCTCCGGTCGAAGCGTCAACGTGCCCTTGTGATCCATCCAATGCTCCGAGACGCCGATTGCCAGCGGTGTCGCCACGATCACCTGCGGGTACAGTTTGAGTGCCACCTGCTTTGAGATATGCACAGCACTCGCTGTGTCATGGATCATTGCCAGGTGCTCATTATGTTGTTCGGTACTCCCTGTGGGGACGATAGCTGCTTTCAACGTCCCTGTATCAAGAGCTTCTCGGACATATCGCCGCTGATTCTCCCACAGTAAAACGGATTTGATGGTAGGCATCTGTGTCACTCCAATCTGATGTGATTGCCAGGAGGTCACTCTCACAAAACACAATGTTGAACTGCATTTAGTTTGACATCCTATCCAAGACTTCCTCGACATCCTTTCGTTTTCCGTAACCACAGAGATCATCCAGTTTTACGAGGGCCTGGTTGATCGGCCTTGAACGGAGTTTGATGAGTGCACGAGCCCCGTCGTGTATTTTTCCGGGAAGTTTGTTGAAGGGACAACTTCGGATACAGTTCGCACAGCCTGTGCCATTGACTCGCCAGAAGGCCAGGCATTTATCGGGGTGGATGTACCATTTCAGAACGCCCGGGTTGTTGGAAGGTGTCGGGCCAGAGGAAGTCATTTCCTCCCACGTGATCGAACGGGACGGGCAGGTGTCCGCACACTTCATGCATACATCGCAGAACTCCTTGACCCCAAAGATGACCGGCTTGTCTGGAACGAGCGGAGCATCCGTGAACACCTTGCACAATCTCACACGTGGGCCATAGAACTCCGTGATGAGCAATCCGTTTCTACCGAGTTCCCCCAGCCCTGCATCGATTGCCAGAGGGATGCTCAGAGCCGTGTCGTTTCCACTTGGGATCGCTTGCCAGCCTAACTCGGCCAGGTATTTCGCAACGCATACGGCGGTGAAATCCATCGCAGAGTAGCCATTGCCCGTCGAAGCGGATGCCATGATGGAAGGGGAGGTCTGCGTCGTTTCGTAATCCATCGCAACAGCGATGACCACCGCCGTGTCGATCCCCTCTGGCAGTTCGATAGGTTGCTCTTGCCCATTGCAGGCGTAGACCCAAAGGGGATTTACGCGAGTGATACCGACTATCGCCGCGCCGTAAAGGCGGGCTGCATGCTTGAGACGCCGAGTAAAAGCCCGTGGATCGGCAGGATCGTATCGCTTCTTCTCAGTATCCTCTTCTGAAACCTCCTGCAAGTACCGTCCTATCTGCCCCGTCATCGCCCGCGAACCCACATGGAGCGCGGAGTCTTCGACCGTGTAACCGGCTTTCCCAGCTTCGGTTATCTCCTGAATGGACCTCAACCGTTTTTTGTGGGCAAGGCACGTTTCATCCCAGTTTGCTCTCGCAAAGGCGGTGTAGCGTTGATTGAATCGCTGAACATCACCAACTTTGGTATAGGGTTTCGTGGGATGCATGGATAACCTTCCCTGGAAATAATACCACTTGCCGTTTAAGATTGCACCAGCACAAGGCAGATCTCAAATCCCCCCGAACCCCCCTTTGCCAAAGGGGGGATCAGCCTCTCCCTTTCGTAAAGGGGGACTGAGGGGGATTTCGCAAAGCGGCAATCTTAACTGCATTCCGTATAAGTGCCTGACTAGCTTTCAGCGGCTGACCACTATCTGCACCCTGATGAGCCACCGCAATGAACCTGGGGTGGCCGATCCGGGAACTACAGATAGAGGTGGATAAGGAAAACGAGGGCCACTCCCCAACAGTAGTAGGAGAATACAGAGAAACGACCACGATTCAACATTTTTAGTAGTAGTCGAAGTGCGATGTATCCGACAACCAGGGAACTCAAGGCTCCTACAAGGATCGCGGCTCCCGCAACCTGTATCTCTCCCAGATCCTTGAGCTTGAACACCAGGGCTCCCACAATTGCGGGAATGGACATCAAGAACGAATAACGCGCTGCCAGATCCGGTGTGAGACCCGTAAGCAATCCCACAGAGATCGTGCTTCCAGACCGGGATATACCCGGGATGATGGCCAATGCCTGCGCACAACCAATGCGGATGGAATCCCATAAGTTGAGTTGGGTTCGCTTCGGCTGATGCTGAATCCTCAATCGAGGCAACTGGAGAATAGCACCGGTGACTATCAATGCGACGGCCACAAAGGTCGGATTCCCAAACAACTGTTCCACAAAGTCTTCCAGGAAAAGCCCCACCAGGACAGCGGGAATCGTACCAACGATGATCCACCAGATAAACAGTCGGCTTGCATTTTGGCGAAACGACGCCACCGGGTTTCGATAGGTCGTGCGATCCAGCAGTAGTCGGCAACCTTCGGTGATGATCTCCCCAAGTTCACGATAATAGACGGCAAAGATGGCCCCAAGCGTTCCAACATGTACCATAATGTCGAAGAACAGTTGAGGTTCTCGGATGTCGAGCAGATATTGACTGAGCACCAGATGGCCGGAACTGCTGATGGGAAGAAACTCAGTGAGTCCCTGCAAGACGCCAAGAAACACTGCTTCAGGCAGGCTCATCTCTATGCCCTCATGACCATCGGCAGGATGATCGGATGGCGGTCGGTGAGCTTCCTGAAGAACCGACGCAGCGTGATTCGGATCTCTTCCTGGACATTTTCGATCTCGCTGCGTTCCTCCACGTTCATCGATTCCAGGACACTTCGTATGGTCTCTTTTGCTTCCTCCATCAGTTCCTCAGATTCATCCATGTAGACGAACCCTCGTGATACGATGTCTGGCCCTGCCACCAGTTCTCCTGTGCGGCTGTCCATCACGATAATAGGGATGACCATCCCATCCTGCGATAACTGTTGCCGATCGCGTAGAACGATGTCCTCCAACTCATCCATCAGTTTCCCATCGACCATGACGCGGCCCGAGGAAACGGTGTCGACGATCTCGCAGCGGTCGGGTGTCAGTCTGATCCTGTCCCCATCCTCCGCTATCGTAATATGAGAGGCGGGCAAACTCATCGATTCGGCAAGGCGGGCATGTTGCACGAGGTTCCGGTATTCGCCATGCATTGGAATGAAAAACTGAGGCTTCGTCAACGTCAGCATCAGCTTGAGATCTTCCTGACTCCCATGCCCCGATACATGCACGTTGTCCGTACGTTCATAGATCACCTCCGCGCCTCGCCGCATCAGATGGTTGATCATGTGCCCGACGCGCTGTTCGTTTCCGGGGATCACACGTGCCGAGAGGACAACCGTATCGCCTTCCTCGATCTGTATGGAAGCATGATCATCGAGGGCCATCAGGCTCATCGCCGACCGGGGCTCTCCCTGGCTCCCGGTCGTCAATACGACGACCTCTTCTGGGGGATGATCTCTTACTGATTTCACATGGATCAATAGATGGTCAGGCACCCAAAGATAGCCGAGTTCCGAGGCAACGCGGATGTTGTTCACCATCGAGCGACCTGTGATAGTGAGATACCGCCGGTGCTTGACCGCAAGTTCCATAAACTGCTGAATCCGATGGATATTGGATGCGAATGTTGAAAGGAACAATCGCTGCTCGGCCTCTCGAAAGATACGGTCGAGCGTCGTGAAGATGGAGCGTTCGGACGGAGAATATCCAACACGATCCACATTGGTACTATCCGAAAGCAGGAGCAAAACGCCCTCATCGCCCAGTTCAGCAAGTCGATGGAAATCACCCGGTTTGCGGTCCACAGGCGTATGATCAAACTTGAAATCAGATGTGTGCACCACCGTTCCAATGGGGGTATGGATCGCCAAAGAAACAGCATCTGCTATACTGTGGGTTACCGGGATACTTTCTACCTGGAAATGCCCTAATTCCAACTGTTCTCCGGGAGTGAACTCATTGAGTGAAACCTTGTTGAGCAATCGAAACTCGCGCAGTCGATTGCTGGCGAGGGCCAGGGTTAATTGCGTTCCATAAACAGGTACGTTGATCTCGCGCAGCAAATATGCGAGACCACCGATATGATCTTCGTGTCCATGCGTTACAACGACACCGCGCACCTTCTCTTGATTTTCGAGTAGATAGGAGATATCCGGCACCATGAAATCGATCCCCGGCATATCATGGTAGGGGAACATCATCCCCGCATCCACCACGATGATGTCGTCCTCGTATTCGTACACCATCGTGTTCATACCGAATTCGCCTAATCCGCCGAGAGGAATAATATACAAAGCATTGTCTGTCATTTATCGTACCACCACGTTTGCCAGCCGGTTAGGAATAACGATCACTTTAACGACCTCTTTGCCTTCTGTGTAACGTTGAATCTTCGTGTCCGCCAGCACGGTTTAACGCACCGTTTCCTCCGTCGCATCTGCGGGAACATCCACCTTACTGCGGAGCTTACCGTTGATCTGAACGACGATCTGGACTTGCTCGCGCACCAGGGCCTGTTCATCCCACGTGGGCCAGGGTTGATCCCTCACACTTGAGGTGTGTCCAAGTATCGCCCAGATTTCCTCCGCGATATGCGGCGCAAAGGGGGAGAGCAGCAGAACGAGCGTTTCTACCGCTTCTTGCAGATCTGCAACACACGATTTTCGATCTTCTTCCTTTATCTGATAGAGATGATTCACAAGTTCCATGATCGCACTGATCGCTGTATTGAGATGCAGCCGTTCGTCGATGTCCACCGTCACGCGACGGATGGTCTCGTGTGTCATGCGCTTCAGTTCCGCCGCTGGTCCTTGTGCTGAAGAAACCGTTTCCGAATTCTCTTTGAGATAGGGGAGCAGCTCATGCACCAGTCGCCATACACGGTTGAGGAAACGGTATGCGCCCTCGACAGCCTGATCGTTCCACTCCAGATCGCGTTCCGGAGGTGCGGCGAATAGCGAGAAGACGCGCATCGTGTCGGCGCCAAATTTCTCGATGATGTCATTGGGATCCACCACATTATTCTTGGATTTTGACATCTTCTCAACGCGGCCGATGATCAACTCCCTGTCACATTTTGGACAGAGATTTCCAGGACGTACCTCAGATGGATAGATGTAGCCGTGATCCGGGCAATAATAGGTCTCCATGCAGACCATGCCCTGTGTGAGCAGTCGTGTGAACGGTTCATCCGTTTGGGTCAGCCCCAGATCGCGCATCACCTTGGTGAAGAAGCGTGCATACAGCAGATGCATCACTGCGTGTTCCACTCCACCGACATAGTGATCCACTGGCAGCCAGTAATCGGCCGTTGCTCTGCTGAAGGGAAGATCCTCGTTCCGCGAATCCACGTATCTCGCAAAATACCAGGACGAGTCCACGAAGGTGTCCATCGTATCCGTCTCACGACGGGCCTGACTGGCACATTGGGGGCATCGGACTGAATGAAAGTCGGGATCGGAGCGGAGGACAGCCATGCTCCCCTGGGAGAAATCTACATTTTGAGGCAGGAGCACTGGCAGATCCTCGTCCGGTACGGGAACCAGACCGCACGCATCGCAACAGATCATCGGAATGGGCGCTCCCCAGTAGCGTTGGCGCGAGATGCACCAATCCCGAAGGCGATAGTTCACAGCATGTTGACCGACTCCTTGTTCGGCCATATAATCGGTAATTCTCCGAATCCCTTCGACACTTGCCGTTCCATCAAACGGGCCGGAATTCGCCATGATCCCTGGTTCTACATACGCCTCAGTCATCGTCTCTTCATCGAGTGTCTCCCCGGGGGGCTGAATCACAACGCGGAGCGTCAGCCCATACTTCCGTGCAAACTCAAAATCGCGCTGATCGTGGGTCGGTACTGCCATGACCGCGCCGGTTCCATACTCGAGGAGCACATAATCGGCTGTCCAGATCGGGATGCGCTCCTGAGTCATCGGATTGACACAGTATGCCCCGGTAAACACGCCCTGTTTCTCGACGTCATCAGCGGTGCGAATCTCCTTGTCCATCTGGGCCACTTGACGCACGAAGTCATCCACGGCCTGCGCCTGAACGGTTCCCGCGCTCAGTGGATGCACCAGCGGATGTTCCGGTGCCAGCACCATGTAGGTTGCCCCATAGATCGTGTCGGGACGGGTTGTAAAGACTCGGATCGCCCCTTCATGATCCACCAGCGGAAAGTCGATCTCGGCCCCTGTGCTTTTGCCGATCCAGTTACGTTGCATCGTCACGACGCGCTCAGGCCAGCCGGTCAGTTGGTCCAGATCCTGGAGCAGTTCCTCAGCATAATCGGTGATCTTGAAGAACCATTGTTCGAGTGACTTCTGTACCACCGGAGAACCGCACCGCCAGCAGCAGCCGCCTTCTACTTGTTCATTGGCGAGTACCGTCTGACAGGGCTCACACCAGTTAGCGAACGACTCTTTGCGGTACGCAAGCCCACGCTCGTGGAAACGGAGAAAGAGCCACTGACACCACTGATAGTAATCGGGGTTACAGGTCGTCACTTCCCGGGACCAGTCGTAACTGAAGCCCATCCCCCGCAGTTGTTGTCGCATGGTGTTGATATTGTCAAATGTCCATTGGACAGGGTGCATATGATTCTGTATCGCTGCATTCTCCGCCGGAAGCCCAAATGCGTCCCAGCCCATCGGATGGAGTACATTGTACCCGCGCATGGTCTGGTAGCGTGCGATGACATCGCCGATGGAGTAATTCCGTACATGCCCCATGTGGATCCGCCCTGAAGGATAGGGGAACATCTCCAGCAGATAAAACTTCGGTTTTGAGGTGTCCTCTGTCACCTCAAAGAGTTTCTGTTTCTCCCATTGCTCTTGCCATTTGGGTTCCACTTCAGCAAATGGGTAAAAATCGGTGGTCATTACATCCTCCTCATGTCACGGTATTATACAAAACAGGTCTGGATATTGCAAACAACAAGCCCATCACCATTGTGGTGATGGGCCCTGTGTAATCAGCAATATATAAGAAAACAGATCTATCCTCTACCCATCACCTGGCATACGACGCCCTGCAATCGCAAGCACAGGTTGGGGGAAAGAGAATAGGAAGCTATCATCATTTCAACCGATCGTGGGTTTAGAAACTGTTCAGACGCGCCATAGTTATACCAGACAGTGGGTCGAATGTCAAGGGTTGGATATTGGCATTCAGTTGCCAGCTACTGAATACTGATAGCGGAACTCTAAATGAGCCTTGCCACACTGTATTCCACATGCTACAATTATGCGGTTCTCAAGCGTCGGGGGGCTTTGTCTGAGTGAGTTCAGCCTTTTTGCTCGCAGTAAGCCACGCAGTGAAACGGAGTGGCGTTGCAACGAACGGCACTCTGCTCTGCTCCGTGCCTGACTACGAACTGCCTGACTACGAACTGCCTGACTACGAACTGAAGTACTGAACCTCACAAACAGAGGGAATCTTCGAACGTCTGCTATGAAATTCTCCAAATCCATAGAGCAACAGCGGTTTGCGGTGATCGGTCTTGGA
>JAJRTO010000467.1 GCA_024278235.1 Candidatus Poribacteria bacterium | reverse complement strand
TGCTCGACGTCTCTACGATACACGGTGATCCCATTTTTGCACAGATATTCGAGCGGATCAATTGAAATCGGGCCACGTTCGACGTCCCATATCACGCATCAAAGCATTTGACACAACAGGGGATTTCGATTAAGATATTCTCAACATCCGAAGGGACAGTGACGACAAGGCATCTACATGGCACAAACCACCTCCAGGCGTAACACGGATTATACCCAATCGTTCGCCACAGGGCGAGCCATTGCACTCGCTATCCTCCTCATCATTCTCAACAGTTATTGGCAAGCCCCTGTCAGTGGTGTCCTGGACATCGAGATCACGGATCTTGCCCTATTCTGTAATGTGATCGCCCTCCTGTTTCTGTTAGCATTGCTGAACAATCTCGTCAGATATGTCCTGCCAACTCGCGCCCTGGATCAGAGAGAACTCCTGACCATCTATGCGATGCTGGCCACAGCAACGGCGTTGAACGGCACCGATATGATCAAGTGCCTCGTTTCCATCCTCGGAAATGGCACATGGTACGCCACCCTTGAAAACGATTGGCGCAATCTCTTCGGTTCCCATCTTCCGCAATGGTTGACCATCAGCGATACACAGGTGTTGAGAGGCTATTATGAGGGACAATCAACGCTCTACAACCCTGTCTACATCCGCACATGGCTCCCACGAGCACTCGCATGGTCCGGCTTCACCGTCGTGCTCATCTTCGTGATGCTTTGTCTCAATACCCTTGTGCGGAGACAGTGGGTTCGGAATGAACGGCTGACCTACCCCGTTGCTCAACTCCCCTTCGAGATGACGAGGACAGACCAAACACCGTCGTTCTTCCGCAATCGGTTGCTGTGGATGGGCTTTAGCGTCGCAGCGATTATCAGCCTCATCAATCAAGTGCATGTCTGGTACCCTGTGATTCCAGGGATCCCAGTACAACCCGTCAATATGGGGCGGTATTTCACCACAAAGCCCTGGAATGCCGTCAGATATCTGTACCGGACGTTTTACCCCTTTGCCATCGGCCTGGGTTATCTGATGCCGTTGGACCTCATCGTTTCCACCTGGTTCTTCCATCTTTTCTGGCAGGCGGAACGGGTTTTCGGGAGTGCTGCAGGCGTTGCTGCCCTGCCTCGGTTCCCTTATGCCGAAGCACAGGTTCGAGGTGGGTGGATCGCATTGTTACTATTCGCTCTCTGGGTGGGGCGAAGGTACTTCCGTCAGGTCATTGCTGAGGGGATTAAAGGTCCTTCCAACAGGGAGACTACCGAGGAGCCGATGAGCTATCGAGGCGCGCTGTTGGGCGTTCTGCTCGGCTGTCTCTTTCTGATCACCTTCTGTCGCTATGCGGGGATGTCCATCTGGGTAGCGGTTCCATTCTTTGTGCTTTACTTTGCCCTCGCAACGACGATCACACGGATTCGCGCAGAACTCGGTCCGCCTGTGCACACGCTGAGTGGAGCCACACCGGATTATTTCCTACTCACGGCATTCGGGTCGCGTCGTCTCGGCCCGGGAAATGTGATCGGATTTGGGTTACTCCACTGGATTCTTGGTTCGGCAGGCCGTGAGAATCCGATGCCCATTCAACTGGAGGCTTTCAAGTTCGCGGAACTCTCCCGTATGAGATCCGGAGGATTGATATTCGCCATCCTCATTGCTGCAGCGGTCGGCTCTCTCTCCGGATTCTGGGCTTTCCTCCACGATGCGTACAAGGTGGGCGTGGAGTCCTATCCGGAGCGAACCTGGGCGGCAAGTGTCGGATTTCGCGTGCTCGATTCCCGTCTGCGCTCTCCCACAGATTGGCAGCCTATCGAACTGATCTTCACCGGCGTCGGTTTTGGCTTTACGTTCCTTCTATCTGTGATCCGCATCCGTTTTCTATGGTGGCCTTTCCACCCTGTTGGCTACGTGATCGCGGGGAGATGGGGCATTGGCAGAATCCTGATTCCCCTGATACTTGCGTCCACTATCAAGTGGATGGTGCTGAGGTTCTCGGGCATCCACGGCTACCGTCGCTCCATCCCGTTTTTCTTCGGCCTGATCCTGGGGGATTTTGTCATAGGAAGCCTTTGGGCCACCATCGGAATCCTCTTCCATGTGCCTGTGTATGTGTTCTGGACAGGATAGATTCGTGATTTTATTTCTAGCGAAAGAAAGGACAAGTGATGAAGCATAGTACAATCTGGATTCATGCGGTGACGGGAGCCGTCCAGCAGGATGACTCAAATTACCGTTCCATGCAGATACTCCCACTGACGCACCAGCACACCCACGGTTCGACCATTGTGGAGTTACCCAACGGCGATCTCCTGGCAGCCTGGTTCCAGGGCTCCGGAGAACGTTGGGCGGACGATGTGGCGATCATGGGGGCACGGCTGCGTCAAGGCGATGAGCGTTGGAGCGAACCGTTCGTGATGGCAGATGTTCCCGAATTTCCGGATATCAACCCCGTGCTTTTCCTCGATGCACAGGAGCGGCTGTGGCTGGTGTGGTACACGGTTATCGCCAACCAGTGGGAGACATCCCTCCTCAAGTACCGCATCAGTGAGGATTACGCCTCTGAAGGCCCGCCCCGATGGTGCTGGCAAGAGGTGCTGCATGTCAAGCCGGGGGATCGGGCAGAACGTGGGATCCAGCCCGGAGATCGTTTCGTGGAGTCGGTTCGACGCCAGATCGATGCTTACGCGGATTATCTGGCGGAGCGCGTGGCATCCGGGGAAAGTGGCTTATCCGAAGATGTCGTCGAGCAGTGGCGCAAGTGGGGTGCACGGATGCTCGCCAAAGCGGGTGGCGAGGATATGATCCGCAAGGGACATCTCTACGACGAATCGGGTGGCCACACGGAGCAGCAACTCGGCTACGCGTATTTCCGACGTATGGGCTGGCAGACGAAGAACAAGGCGGTGCTGGTAGATGGCGGACGGCTCATCTTGCCGCTCTACTCCGATGGATTCGATTTCTCGCTCATGGCGATCACGGATGACGGCGGTCAGACATGGCAATTCAGCGAACCGTTGGTGGGCCC
>JAJRTO010000466.1 GCA_024278235.1 Candidatus Poribacteria bacterium | reverse complement strand
TTGAATTTCTCATAGCCCAACGTTGTCATGACCATGGCGATATCCGCCGCAGTTTCCACATTATTGTAAGCCGAGAGATTGACACCTTCCTTTATAAACCGATCGTAGGACGCACGCATGGCCGTCAACAAGATCTGATTCACAACGGATGCCCAAAAGATGAACGCTAACGATAGATCCACGGTATCTCACCTTCCCTCTTCATCGTCCGACCGCTTGTCAATCTCAGGGTCTAAGATAAACTCCTTTTCTATTTCAAACGCCTCGCGGATGCCGGACCATTCGCGCCGGATGTTACATCGTCCCGCCAACCGTGTGCCTGGTGAGCATCCATTCGTTATAGTTCCCCTCTCCGTAGCTCTGGACGTATTCGACCTTCTCCTCCAGCATCCGGATGACGAAATCCGACTGCTTGGAGAAGTGGACGTACATAGCCGACAGGTTGACAGCCGCATCAACGGCTTTCGGATTCCTCATCAGAACCTTAAACAGCGTCTTCCAATAGAGAGTACCAGTGTGTCTGTTGAATCCTGCCTTGCCGCATACCTTCAGGAAGAACCAGGCCAACCGGAATGATTGACTAAAGCTGGAACGGCTCTTGTGACTGCAAACCAGATGCGTTGCTGTCAACAGAACCCTTTCATAGTATCTCTCAGGAGCATAGATATGCCGAAGCACCGTCAGTTGGTCCTGAAGAATCGCTGTGCGAGGTCGGCTGGTGGCAAAGTTTAAGCCACTGGTCGTCTGATCAACGTCCACACCGGGGTCTTCTACCATCGTCAAGCCACCACCGAAGAGTCTCCCTTCGCGTTTCAGCCGGCGTGACAATTGCGTGTTGGGAAGCGCAAATAGTGTCCCTACCATCGCCATACAGATACCCGATTCCTGGATCAGGTGGATCATGTTGCGAGCGGTGTTCTCGGTCTCGTTGTCAAAGCCCAAGATAAACCCTCCAATGGCGATCACTCCATGAGAAGCCAGCTTTCTGACCGCACTCACTACAGAAACACCCTTGTTTTGCACCTTTTGAGCTTGGGTGAGCACATCCTTGTCGGAGCTTTCAATCCCAATGAATACGTAGCGGAAGTCGTTCTCCTGCATCAAGCGCAGGAGCTCCTCCTCTTTTGCCAGGTTGATGGAAGCCTCAGTGCTGAAGTAAAAGGGATGGCCGTGGTGTTCGGACCAGTCACCGATAGCTTGTAACACCGCCATGACCTTAGATTTGTTCCCGATGAAGTTGTCATCCACAAAGTCCACATGCCCCCTGTAGCCCAAGTCATAGAGTGTCTGCAACTCCGTCAGAATCTGGTCGGGAGTCTTGGTGCGTGGCCGTCTCCCAAAGAGTTCGATGATGTCGCAGAACTCGCAGTTAAAGGGACAACCTCGCGAGAACTGAATCCCAACCTGGAGATAATCCGCGAAGCGAATCAAATCGAAACGTGGCACTACAGCCCGGGTCATATCCGCGCGCAGCGACGACTCATACTCGCCAGAAACGATATTCTTGCCCAAATCCTCAATGAGTGGCGGTATGGTCACCTCCCCCTCGCCTAGAACCAGGAAGTCAGCCTTCCCATAGACACCTGGCTGTGAAGTGGGATCAGGCCCTCCCACCACCACGGGCTTTCCCTTGTCGTGTGCCCTGTTGATAATCGTTAGGGTTCCCTTCTGTTGTGGCAACATACCTCCGGTAAACACAATATCCGCCCACTCGAGATGGGCATCGGTGAGCGGTCTCATATTTTCGTCAATGAGTTGGAACTCCCAATGCTGGGGCAGCAGTGCTGCGACTGTCATCAGTCCTAAAGGTGATGCAGGATACTTGGCTCCTCTGAATTGGCATACTTCCGAGTAATTCCAGAAACTTTGACTGGAAAACCCCGGCTGAACGAGCAAGCATCTGGTCGGTTCTACCAGTAAGTCTTTCATCTATTGGTTGTCCTCGTTTCATTCCAGGCTTTGAGTGGAAGTGAATCTTCTTATGAGTCAATCCCTCTACTGACTCGCTTTGACCTCGGTCCACGCCCGGTCGTAGTTCGGCAGAAACTCAGCCAGATCCTTGATCCATTCGAGGCGGTCGAAAGTTTCCTCCGGCAGATAGATGATCGGATTGTCGCGCAACGCAGAGTCCACGAACTCACGTGCAGTATCGACCGTGGTGGCGTATTGGGCATGATTGGTGAACTTCGCCGCGACTTCCGGCTTGAGCATGTAGTTGATGAACTGCTCCGCTACCTTCTTGTGGGGAGCGCCCTTCGGAATGCAGATCGTGTCGATGAAAACGGTGCTTCCCTCCTTCGGTACGAAATAGCGGATGGAGGCTTTTTCCGTTGCCGCACGGAAGGCATCGCCGCTCCAGGCGTGCGCGATCGCCGCATCCCCAGCGAGCAACACTTCGGCGGCCTGGCTGTCGAACCGCTTGAGCAGTGGTTTCGCCTCGATCAGTTTCTGTTTGGCGGCCTCCAGTTGGTCGAGACTCCGTGTGTTCACGGAATAGCCGAGCAGCTTGAGCGTCGCCCCGAGCGTCTCGCGCATGTCATCCAGCATGCTCGTCCGTCCCCGATAGGACTCGTCCCAGAACACCGCCCACGTCTGTGGCAGGTTCGGGTAGATGGCTGAATCGTAGGCGATGCCTGCTGTGCCCCAATCATAGGGAACGGCATGGCGCATCTCCGGGTCGAAGTACGCATTCCGGAAACGGGTTACGAGCTTCAGGTTCGGGATGTTGGCCTTGTCGAGCGGTTCGAGCAATCCCTGCTGTATCATGATCGACGCCATGTAATCGGAGGGCATGATCACGTCATAGCCTGTCGCCCCCGCCTGGAGCCGGGCGAGCAGGCTTTCGTTGCTATCGTACGTGGTGACGACCGCCTGGATCCCCGTCTCCTCCCCGAATCCTTGCGCGATCTCCTCCGTGATGTAATCGGGCCACACGAACACGTTGAGTTTCTGCTCAGACTTCTGCTGACCGCACCCCACGAGGAACAGCCCCATTACCAAAACGAGCATCCGTCTTTGCTTCATGGTGATCCCCTTTCGGCCAGACGGCCATACTGTTTCATCAGGATTTGCAGTCGATCCAACGGGATCGCGTACACGGTGTTGCCGTTCCGCCCCACAGTAGTCTGGGCGGAGGTAAGTGCATTGATGATCGCCTCTTCGGTTGCTTCGACGACAGCCTGATAGATCGGATTGAGGCGGTCATTTCGGAGCATCTCCACTTGAAGCGTGAGCGCGTCGGAATCTCGAGGAACCGTCTGCGCTGTGGAGAAGGCAATCACGAAATCGCCGCTACTCTGACGGCTGAACGTGCCTGTCCGTGCCACCCCGAACATCGCACGCTTGGCGACCCAACGCAACTGACGCGAGAGCAGCGGAGCGTCTGTGGCGACCACGACGATGATCGAGCCATCGCGATGCCATTCGGGCATCAGGTCGGTGATCTGTTTTCCCACGGGCACCCCATCTATCCGCAGGTTCTCCCGCCGGCCGCAGTTGGCATTCACGAGTACGCCCACCGTGTAGGCTCCCTCCTCGGCAGGGAGCAGACGCGATGCGGTGCCGATACCTCCCTTGAACCGATAGGCGATCATGCCGGTGCCAGCGCCGACACCCCCTTCCTCGACAGTACCGCCTTTTGCCTGCCGGATCGCCTGGATCACATGCGCAGCAGTCACCTGTCGTCCATCCGCATCGTTCAGACCGCCATCGTAGCACTCGGCGACGACAGGAAGTGCCACATGATCCTCGGGATAGCGTTCGATCAGGTACTGCACGACGCCATCATGCACCCGTCCGACGTTGAGGGTGCCGGTGAGCAGGATCGGCGATTCGAGCGTACCCGCTTCGTCCACCCAGGCGGAACCTGTCATCTCACCATTGCCGTTCTGAGTGTACGTCGCGGCAAAGACGTTCTGCTGCCATACGTCGTCGTTCGGGAGGATCGCTGTGACGCCTGTACGCACTGCGTGCCTCCCCTTTCCTTCATAGAGCGTCACATGGCCCACTTTGACGCCGGTCACATCGGTGATGGCGTTCCACTCGCCGGGCGGATAGTGTCCAATCTCGATCCCCAGTTCCCGCACTCGCGCGCGTTCCTCACCCCAACTCACCGTTACACAGAAGCCAGACAGGAGGATCAGGAGACATGCGAGGCGGATTCGATAGGGACGGGTCACAATCTCTTCCATAGTGTTCTCTCATACGGAATGCAGTTTAAAATTGCCGCTTTGAGAAATCCCCCTTGCTTCTTACCATAAAACATAAGAGACTTCCTGTCAAACAAATACGGAAGATTCATCGATGTTTCTGTAATCTCAGCGACAGCAGCACGAACAGCGTGGAGTTGAGCAACAGCAGGCTGGAGATCGCATTGACCTCAGGGGTCACACCGAATTTGCGCTGCATCGAGTAGATCAGGACCGGCAAGGTGTCCACCCCCACACCCTTCGTAAAAAACGTGAGCACAAAATCGTCGAGCGAGAGCGTGAACGCGAGCAGCGCGCCTCCCAGGATACCCGGTGCGATCAGGGGCAACGTCACGCGGCGGAACGTTGCCCACTCGTTCGCGCCCAGATCAGCCGCGGCTTCTTCCAACTGCCGGTCGAATCCACGGAGGCGTGCCCGTACGACAATCGTCACGAAAGGGAGCGTCAGCACCACGTGCCCGATGATGATCGTGGCGAATCCCCTCGGCAGATGCACCAGGCCATAGAAGAGCGAGAGTGAGATCGCCAGGATGATGTCCGGCATGATGATCGGGAGATACACGGCCGCCATATAGGCCCCCCGCCCGGGAAATCGGTGACGTTCCAGCAACAATGCTGCCGAAGTCCCCAGCACCGTGGCGATCAGGGTTGCCACCAGGCCGATGATCAGGCTGTTGAGGCAGCGTTCCCAGAGGATGCTGTTCTGGAACAGTGCGCCATACCAGCGAAGCGAAAAGCCCTGCCAGGATACCGTATAGCGTGAGTCGTTGAATGAGAAGATCAGCAGCACCAGGATCGGCGCGTAGAGGAAGAAATAGATGAAGAGGGCGTTGATTCGGAAGACTGAACGGAGCGCGCTGCTGCGAGTTGGCATCTCAGATCTCCTCCGTCCCCATCATACGAAAGTAACCGACTGCGCCGAGCAACACGAGCGTCATGAGCACATAGGAGAGCGCTGAGCCGAAAGGCCAGTTGAGCGAGGCGCCAAACTGCTGCCCGATCAGGTTGCCCACCATCAGATACTTACCGCCACCGAAGAGGTCGGGCGTAATATAGGCCCCAAGCGAGGGGATGAACACCAGGATGCTCCCCGCAATGACACCGGGCAGGCTGAGCGGAAGGGTCACGTGCCGAAAGCTCGCCAACGGACTTGCACCGAGATCGTGTGCAGCCTCCAGGAGCGCCGGATCTTGTTTCTCCAGTGATGCGTAGAGTGGCAGTACCATGAACGCCAGGTAGCCATACACGAGTCCGAGGAACACCGAGAATTGGACATGTTGATATAGTAGGTCAGGAGCAGGCAGGTGGAGGGCAGTGAAAACGCGATCGAGCAGGCCATCTGTACGGAGGATGAATTTCCAGGCGTAGGTACGCACCAGGAAATTGGTCCAGAAAGGAACGACCAACAGCAACAGCAACACGTTGCGCCAGCGCGATCTCACCCGGGCCAGGTAGTAGGCGAGCGGGTAGCCGAGTATCAGACATGCGACCGTGGTGCAGGCGGCGATGAAGAGCGAGTTGAGCAGGATCTTTCCATAGAGCGGTTGACCGAGCGCGGCATAGTTCCCCAACGTCCAGTGCCACACGATACCACCGTGCGTCCCCCGTTGCGCAAAGCTGGTCGCCAACATCAGCCCACTCGGCACCACGAAGAAGCAGATCACCCACATCAGCGTGGGGATCAGCAGAATATAGAAGTCGCGTGAGAAACGCCCTCTGGCATCCCTGGTCATGTGCGTGCCACCTCCATCAGGAGGTCATCGATTCGAGCAGTATTCCATGTTCGGGGAGCCAGGTGATGTACACCTTGCTCGCACGTGGGATGGGCGGCGTGCTGTCGCTACCGAGGTTCGGCTGATGCACCAGCACCTGAAGTGAATCGGACACGCTCACCGTGTATTGCAGCAGCGTGCCCAGATACATCACCTCACTGACCATGCCGTACAATCCGTTGAAGGGCGGCGGGGGGGGATTCGTCGAAATCTGCAACCGCTCCGGACGTACGGCGAGTATGACCTCTTGACCGGGGTGGTAGCCGCACTCCGCCGGCACCTCGATCAGCGATTCTGCCCCTGTCAGCCTGAGCGTGAGTCCTCCCTCGCGGTGTCCGGCCACCGTGGCGGGAAAGAAGTTCGACTGCCCGATGAAATCGGCAACAAAGTGACAGTTGGGATGCTCGTACAGATCTGACGGGGTTCCTATCTGGAGCACGCGACCATCCTGCATCACTGCAATGCGATCCGAGAGCGAGAGCGCCTCACCCTGATCGTGCGTGACGTATACGAACGTGATCCCCACCTGCCGCTGAAGCACTTTCAACTCGATCTGCATCTGTTTGCGCAGTTTGAGATCGAGTGCAGCGAGCGGCTCGTCCAGAAGCAGAATCGCAGGATGGTTCACCAGTGCCCGCGCCAGTGCGACGCGCTGCTGCTGCCCGCCCGAAAGCTCCGATGGCTTGCGCTCCCCGAGGCCGGTGAGCTTGACCAGGCTGAGCACATCCTCGACCTGGAGGTTGATCTCGGATTTCGGAAGTCGTTTCATCTTGAGCCCGAAGCCGATGTTTTCCTCCACGGTGAGATGGGGAAAGAGCGCGTAGCTCTGGAACACCGTGTTTACGTTCCGCCTGTGCGGTGGGATCCCCGTGACGGACACACCCTCCAGCAGGATCTCCCCCGTCGTAGGTCGTTCAAAGCCCGCAATCAGGCGCAGTGTGGTCGTCTTGCCGCAACCACTCGGACCGAGCAGAGAGAAGAACTCACCCCCACGGATATCGAGTGAGATGCCGTCCACGGCGGTTACAGCACCGAAACACTTGGTCACCTGCCTTAGTTCGATGCGCCCCTGCATCGATCTGTTCAACCCCTTGCTCCTTTGAACCTCCTCATTACCGGCTTCATACGATTTCAGCCGAAGCACTGAGGATCGATGCGATGTTCCGCCAGGCAATCGCTTCTTTTTTCTCTGCGTCGAGTTCCAGATGTTTGAACCAGTCGATGATCGGCAACTCCTGATCGAGGCGCAAAAAATCTGTACCGAAGCAGAGTTTCTGCCAGTTACGTTCGATAAATTCCGGAGTGAAGTCAGGATCACGTACGAGCGCGTTGTGTCCGGAACCAGCGGAGAGATCTCCGTAAATGTTGGGGTACTCCCGGAGTAATCGATCCACGGCTCCTCCGGGAGTGATCGGGCCTTTGGGATATCCCCCTCGGACGGTGCAGTCTCCTGAAATCTCGCACCACCAGCCGGGGCCGTGCATGATGAAGATCGTGTCAGGATACTGCTGAAGCATCTGCTCCGTGCGGGGGAGTCCATTCTCATCGATGTTCAATCCAGGGTCCAGGTGAAATAACACGGACCATCCTATCTCCCCACAGGTCTCATAGATAACCTGACATTTCGGGTCGTCGATGGCAAGCCCCATTTTGTGCTCACCGAATCCCTGGCATCCCATCTCCTGGAACATCCTGATTTTCTGAGCAACATGGTCTCTTCGTGGATCCACTGCGGCAAAGGGGATCAGGCGATCTGGAAACTGCTGCACAGCTTCAAACGCCTCGGGTACCGTGAATATCCCATCCGATGCCTCTGGACTGTCTAGTGTGAGAAGTACTGATTTCTGAATGCCATATTGATCCATGTGTTCAACCAGTGTTTCGGCTGTCAATACGGGCCAACCAGGCTCGAATGAAAGTCTACCGATGTGCGTATGTACGTCGATCATGTTCTCTTTCCCCTCTGTCCAGTGGGTCATATCCGTTTGGGTCGGTTCATCCGACTTGAGCATGCTTTGATGATGAGTATAGCATAAGACCCGGTAGATATGAAGATCATAAGCATCCGTGAAAATTCTCAAGTGATAAACCCAAACAGCCGACAGAGAGGGAAGCCGATTCGGCGGCTTATCGTTCCGGCTCCATCAAACCAGGATGGCCGGATCCAAGCAACGTCATTGTGAGGAATGGAATAGATTGAGCTATGAAACACTCTCGGATTGACTGTAAAAACTATAATAGATTAGGAGATATGCCTGGAGTGAAAATGTTACCGAATGGTTGATCTCATTTAGGAGACGGAGAATGGAACGTCCAATAGTAGCGGGGACTGAAGATGACAGGACACCTAAGCAATTGATTCGGGAAAAAGCGGAGAGAGATCTGCTCAAGCAGGTTATCCATATTCAACGTGTAGGCCGGAGGTTGGGGTGCGAGATCATCAAGCGGCAACCGGCATCCGAAATGTCAGGCAAAAACGAGGACCGTTACGCGCTCATCACGCAGATAGCGAACGATGGATTATGGGAGTGGAACCTGGCAACCAATGAGGCGTTCTTCTCGCACCGATGGAAATCGATGCTTGGATACAAAGAGAATGAGATCGGTAATGATCCAGAGGAGTGGTTCCAACGGATTCATCCTGAAGATGTCAGCCGGGTTAAGGATGGGGTGAACTCCTACCTGAAAGGAAATAGCACGCGCTTTGAAGATGAATATCGTATGTTGCACAGAGATGGTACTTACCGTTGGATGCTGAACAGGGCGGGAATCATTGAGAATGCATATGGGGAGCCTTGTCTCATCGTTGGAATCCAAACCGATATGACCCCACAGAAACAGCTCTATGATCCACTGACAAGTTTGCCAAATCGAAAACTCTTCATGAGTCACGTGGAGCGCGCGATCGCACGTGCAGGGCGGCAAAAGAAATATCTGTTCGCTGTGCTTTTCCTGGATCTGGATCGTTTTAAGAACATCAACGAGAGCCTGGGACACATTCTTGGAGATCGATTGCTTATCGTGCTCTCTCAGAGACTTGCATCGGGCCTGCGTGCCAATGATGTCGTTGCTCATCTTGGGGGAGACGAATTCGCGATTCTCCTCGATGATATACGGGATACAAGTGATGCCACCCGAGTTGCAGATCGAATACAGGAAGAGTTGGTGTTGCCCTTTGATCTGGATGGGCAAGTGGTGTTCACCAGTGTGAGCATCGGTATCGTGCTCAATCAGCCAGGTTATAAGCTTCCTGAAGAACTACTGCGAGATGCACATACTGCCATGTATCGTGCCAAAGCACTTGGCAAGGCACGACACGAGATGTTTGATACAGAAATGCATCGTCGGGCAGTAAAGAGGCTACAGTTGGAGTCTGATCTCCGACAGGCCGCAGAGAACAAAGACTTCCGGATTCTCTACCAGCCGATTGTGTCCCTATCGAGCCATCGAATCACCTGTGTAGAAGCATTGCTACGCTGGAAGCATCCACAACGTGGCCTCATCTTGCCGGCAGGTTTCATTGAAATTGCAGAGGAAACAGGACTCATCGTGCCCATCGGTGAATGGGTACTGCGAACCGCCTGTGCTCAGACCAAAGCCTGGCAGGATGCAGGATATCCGGGGTTGCGTCTGGCTGTGAACATCTCAGCGCGTCAGTTTCAGCAAGCAGGCTTGCCCCAGGTCATCCGCAGAGTGCTTGACGAAACCGGACTGGTTGCAGAGCATCTCGGACTGGAGATAACGGAGAGCACAGCGATGCAAGATATCGAACAAAGCGTCAAGGTACTGGATGAGCTGGCTTCCATGGGACTTACCATCTCCATCGATGACTTTGGTACTGGTTACTCATCGTTTGAATATCTCAAACGTTTTCCCCTGCACACCTTGAAGATTGACCGATCTTTTATAAAGGATATCCCCGGGGATTCTAACGATGTGGCGATTACAACCGCAATCATCGCTATGGCGCACAGCCTCAATCTGAATGTGATTGCGGAGGGGATCGAAACAGAGGAGCAACTTGGCTACTTGCGTTCCCAGCAATGTGATGAAGGGCAAGGTTACTTATTCAGTTGGCCTCTGTCAGTAGAGATGTTCACTGATCTGTCGTGGGAAAGTCTGTAGCCCAACATTTCAATCCCATCTTGCACCCGTCACTGCCGAACCCACGATGCGGCGATAGATGGCTAAGAATCCTGCCTGTATCTTGGGTGGCGGAGCTTGCCAGCATGAACGTCGATGTTCCATCTCTATCTCTGACACACAGAGGTGCAATTGTCGCTGTGGAATATCGATCTCGATCCGATCTCCATCCTCTATCAGTGCGATGGGCCCCCCATCCGCCGCTTCGGGTGATACATGTCCGATACAGGGGCCGCGAGTCGCTCCCGAATAGCGTCCATCTGTGATCATGGCAACGGAGTTTCCAAGCCCCATGCCGACGAGGATTGCGGCTGGCAGTGATAGCTCCCGCATCCCGGGACCTCCTTTTGGCCCTTCATAGCGAATCACCAATACGTCCCCGGGTTTCACGTTGCCCGTCATAAGCCGCTCCTGGAGTTCTTCCTCCGAGTTGAACACGCGAGCAGGCCCTTGATGCACCAGCATCTCTGGATGCACAGCGCTCTGTTTCACAATCGCACCCTCCGGCGCAAGGTTACCGTAGAGTACTGCAATGCCTCCTTCCGAAGCCAAAGGGGCATCCATTGGGTGGATCACTTCACGCCGCTGAACTTCCGCCTCGGCGAGAACCTCCCGAAGAGAGTGGCCTGTCACCGTTGGCACGTCCAGATGGAGTTTAGCTGACAACTCGTCCATGAGCGCGTACACTCCTCCCGCCTCATGAAAGTCGATCATGTTGAACGGTGATGCAGGTTTGAATCGGGCCAGCAGGGGCGTATCCTTACTGAGTCGCTCAAAGTCTCCGAGTGTAAGCGACTCGCCCGCATCATGTGCTATCGCGGGGAAATGGAGGAGCATGTTGGTCGATCCGCCTACCGCGAGACAGGTGCGTACCGCGTTTTCCAGTGAAGCCGTTGTCAGCATTGCTCTTGCCTGCAATCCCTGTTTGACCAGTTCAACGATACGACGACCCGTCTGCCGCGCCAGATGGACTCGTGCTGAGTCCACTGCGGGCATTGTCGCACAACCTGGAAACGACAACCCCAACGCTTCCACCGCCGTTGCCATCGTATTTGCAGTTCCCATCATACTGCATGCTCCGACGCTTGCGCATACACGAGATTCAAAACGACGAAACGCATGCTCATCGATTTCGCCCGCCTGGAATTTGCCGATGGATTCCTTGACATCACAAGCGACGGAACTCGTGCCGCCCATGGTCCGGGGCAACATCGTCCCGCCTGTGAAGAAGATCGTTGGCAGATCGCATCGTGCAGCAGCCATGAGCATGCCGGGGATAATTTTATCGCAGGACGCCATCATGACCACACCATCGAAGCTGTGAGCCTCCAGCATCAGCTCTACGGAAGCTGCTACAATGTCACGTATCGGAAGGATATAATGCATGCCACGCCCCTGCGCCGCTCCATCGCAGGGCGCAATGGTATTGAATTCCATCGGGTATCCTCCGGCCGCCCAGATTCCATTCTTGATGTGTTGAGCCATATCGCGTAAATGATAGTGCCCCGGCGTGACTTCATTCCATGAATTGGCAACAGCGATGAGTGGTTTGCAGAAATCCCCATCCATGGCGCCCACTGCCCGGTAAAGAGAACGAGCATAGGCGCCACGCGGGCCTTCTGTTACTTTCTGACTGCGAAGTGTTCCCGCTGCGGATCGTTCATGCATAGGATATATTCCTGCATCCCTGTAAGTAAGTTTGGGAACGCCTGTTTTACCTCCGGAATTCAGAAGGGATGTATTGTGAATTCCGGAATCTCTGTCTTCGGAGGATATGTCGTATTATATCGTTTGGTGGATACGGCAGGCAAGACAAACTGCTTTTCGGCATGGAACACGGCATTGAGCAGCACACCCACGCCTGAAAACGGGAGCGCGAGAAGGCCAAGCTGCATGAGATGAGTTCCAAGTTGGAGTTGTGTCTCACCGAAGCCGGGAGCAAGGGACGCCACCAGCCAGCGAGGCATGAACAATCCAATCCCCGCCACGAGTCCAGAACCAGCCAGCCACACACTCACTAAACGATTCAAGAACTTCCAGGCTGCCTCCCGATCCTGCTGTAGGAACTGCCCTGTCAGAGTCGGGATCGCCGCCACGTTCAGACTGCCAACTACTGAGGAGTGGTGCGGTGATCGGTATCCATCGGGTGACCAGGTACACGTCCGTCCCGGCACTCGTTCCGAAATAGGCAGCCATGAGCACATCTCGCAGAAAGGCGAACAGTTTGCCCAATGCCATCAGACCACTGACCCAACCGATGGCGTGAATCAACGGCTTCACTTCCATGCGCCCTTCCCTCCCGTAGAGCGTGCAGCCTTGCTCGTTCCCAGGCACACGGGAGCAAGCTGGCAGCATGCTCTACGACGTTCACCGTGACCAACTCGCATGAAACCTGTATGTGCTGACCACCGGGTGCCAGTGGGAAATGCTTCCCGAATGTTATGGCTCCAAAAGCACGGTGCATGAACACTACCAACGCTGGTGTGCAGCTGGCTGGTGTGCAGC
>JAJRTO010000465.1 GCA_024278235.1 Candidatus Poribacteria bacterium | reverse complement strand
GTCGCTACGGACACCATACAAACAGCGGGTTGGTCTGCCAACCTCATGCTCGATCCAAATATGTTTGAACTCGAAAAAATGGAGGCCGGTAAAGGTTGGTCAGGAGAGATCGGCCGACTCGACACCGACCGCCCATCTTCGACTTACACCGGCCAATTTTCAGGAAGATCCGATTCTGTCCAAAACCTTACCAGTATTCGGATCGGGCACGGAAATACGGCTGCACGTGGAGTTTTGTTGCGGGCGATCTTCCGCAGACGAGATCATCAAATCGAGAGAAACGTCTCCTTGCCTCCCATTCATGTCAGGTTCGTGGATGCATCAGGAAAGTTGCGGGTCTGGGATTCTGCGATACCCCGCTCTCCCGATCTGCCGCGCAGTTCACAGCTTGGCGCCAACTTTCCGAACCCCTTTAACCCAGAAACGTGGATTCCCTTCCAACTGTATCGCCAGAACGATGTTAGCATCAGAATATATGACACGACAGGACAGATCATTCGTACACTCCGCCTCGGAACGCTTCCACCAGGGCGATATGAAACACAAGATGCAGCAGCTCACTGGGATGGCAGAAATCACCATGGAGAACCCGTCGCGAGTGGCGTGTATTACTATGAACTGCGGGCCGGAGATTTTGTTGGACTCCGTCGATGCATCGTACAGAAGTGATGTCTGAAAACCTGTGCCGTGTCATAATGGCATGCGCATTCCATTCTGGCATGTTGATGTGTTGGAGCAGGGGAAGGCGGGAAGAAAGGCGGTAAGAAAGGCGGGAAGGTGGGAAGATGGGAAGGCGGGAAGGCGGGAAGGCGGGAAGACGGGACGGTGAGACAGTGAGAGAACACGAGTCCCGTTTTCTCACTGTCCCCGGTGACCCATCTCCCTGGCGATGCAAGCCTGTCACTCCAAATGGCATTCCGTATAGAACACCCCGGCACGTATCTTGCTCCGTTGCCAGTGGCCAGGTTCGCCACAGGCTCTTGTGACGGCGTTCCTCGGCTGAAAGCTGAATCAAGGAGGAGAAATCCATGCGACTCGATAAATTGACTGTAAAAGCGCAGGAAGCGATCCAAAATGCGCAAGATGTAGCACGTCAGTATGACCATCCCGATATCAACACAGAACACCTGCTATCGGCTCTCCTAACCCAAGAAGCAGGGATCGTTGTTCCGATATTGGAGAAATTGGGAGCAAGTCCTTCCGCGATCCGAGAAGAACTCCGACCTATCCTTGAAAACGCACCGAAGGTGTCCCACGGAGCTGAACGGTACTTTTCACCGGCATTGAAGCAGGTTCTCGAAATTGCCTGGGAGGAAGCTACTCAGCTCAAGGACGAATATCTCAGTGCCGAACACTTGCTGATGGCACTTGCAGAGCACAAAGGGACACCAGCCCAGAAAATCCTGAAAAAGCACGATGTGACAAAAGACAGTCTCCTCAAGGCATTGCTTGAGATACGCGGCACACAACGCGTGACGGATCCCAACCCGGAAGATAAGTACCAGGCATTGGAACGTTTTAGCAGGGATCTTACGGAGCAGGCCAGGCGAGGGAAACTGGATCCTGTGATCGGACGCGACGATGAAATCCGCCGCGTGATGCAGGTACTCTCTCGAAGAACCAAGAACAATCCCGTTTTGATCGGTGAACCGGGCGTTGGCAAGACCGCCATCGTGGAGGGCCTTGCTCAGCGGATTGTTGCCGGCGATGTTCCAGAAGGGCTTAAGAACAAGCGTCTCGTTGCCCTCGATATTGGTAGCCTCATTACAGGCTCCAAATATAGGGGGGAATTTGAAGATCGCCTCAAAGCGGTGCTGAAAGAGATCCAGGACGCGGAAGGTGAGATCATCCTGTTCATCGATGAGTTGCACACCATCGTCGGAGCTGGAGCCGCGGAAGGCGCGGTGGATGCATCCAACATGCTCAAACCTGCATTGGCGCGTGGTGAATTGCGCTGTATCGGTGCAACAACCCTGGATGAATTCCGAAAGCATGTGGAAAAAGATGCGGCTCTCGAACGTCGTTTCCAACCGATCCTTGTCGATGAACCGGACGTGGAGAGCACGATCGCGATCTTACGTGGCCTGAAAGAACGGTATGAGGTGCATCACGGAGTGCACATTCAGGATTCAGCGATTGTAGCAGCCGCTGTGCTCTCTAACCGATATATCTCGGATCGATTTCTGCCCGATAAAGCGGTGGATCTGATTGATGAAGCGGCTTCGCGTGTCCGTATCGAGATAGACAGTGTTCCCACAGAGATTGATGAGGTGGATCGTCGCCGGATGCAACTCGAAATCGAGCGTCAGGCACTCTCCAAAGAAAAGGATGAGGCATCTCAGGAACGACTGGAGAAGCTGGAACGGGAACTCGCGGAGCTGCAGGAACGTGCTGATGAGATGAAGGCACACTGGCAGAACGAGAAACGGATGATTCAGCAGAGCCGATCCATCATGGAGCAGATCGAGCAACTGCGCGTCGAGGAGGAACAAGCGATTCGTGAAGGGAACCTCACTCGTGCGAGTGAGATTCGACACGGAGATCTGCTTGCACTTCAGCGAGAAGCGGATGCCGCACAAGAGAAGCTCAGACAACTCCAGAGCGAACGGAAGATGCTCAGGGAAGAAGTTGAGGAAGAAGATATCGCTCAGGTTGTATCCAAATGGACAGGTATCCCTGTTTCGCGCATGCTTGAGAGCGAAATTCAGAAACTCGTTCACATGGAAGAACGCCTCAAAGAGAAAGTTGTCGGTCAGGATGAGACGGTGGCAGCGGTCTCCAATGCGGTACGACGAGCCCGGGCCGGCCTTCAGGATTCGAATCGTCCCATCGGATCCTTCATCTTCATGGGTCCCACCGGTGTGGGAAAAACTCATCTGGCCAAGACCCTGGCGGCATTCCTGTTTGATGACGAAAACGCGATGATACGTCTCGACATGAGCGAGTATATGGAGCGGCACAGCACCTCACGTCTGATCGGAGCCCCCCCGGGATACGTGGGTTATGACGAAGGCGGGCAACTCACGGAAGCGGTGCGACGGCGTCCTTACAGCGTCATCCTCTTCGACGAGATCGAGAAAGCGCATCAGGATGTCTTCAATGTGCTGTTGCAGATCCTGGACGATGGACGTATGACCGATGGACAGGGACGCACCGTTGACTTCCGCCATACGGTGGTCATCATGACCTCCAACGTGGGCAGTCAATGGATTCAGCAGATGGAGGACAGCGATTCGGAAGCCATCCGTGAGCGAGTGATGGAAGCCCTACGCGCACAATTCCGACCCGAATTCCTGAATCGCATCGACGAGATCATTGTGTTCAACCGACTCAATCCGGAGCAGATCCAGCAGATCGTGAAACTCCAGATTGCAGAAGTGCAAGAGCGTCTCGAAGCCAAGCAACTCCATCTTGAACTCACACCGGCGGCCCTCGAACAGTTGGCTGTTCAGGGGTTTGATCCCGACTACGGTGCTCGTCCGTTGCGACGCGTGATCCAACGTACGATCCTCGATCCATTGGCGATGGAACTGTTGGAAGGGACGTTCCGAGAAGGAGATCATATCGTGGTGGATGCGGAGGCGGATCAGTTCACCTTTCGCAAGGCGAACTCAGACTCCTGATAACCGCACACGTCAATGAAAATGGCGGCAATGTGAGCTTTAATTGATTGTCTCCGGAGATCCCTACGTGCGAGTGCTGCGGAGTGATCTTTTCAGGCATGTCAAGCGTATTTCGGCTGTACCAGGCTTCCCCTGCCAGCGTAGTGAGTTCCGCTGTACCTCGCGCCTGGAATCCTTCTATGTCGACTGCCAACTCGATGGCTCCGCAGACAGCTCCACGATGGATGAGCATGAGTACCAGTTCTCCCGCTGGCGATATGACAGCCATGGCATCCAGAACTGGTACGTCCTCCATCGGTGGGATGTGAGCAAAAGCTCGATGTGTGGAGAACGTCTCGCAAGCCAACCGCACAGCGACAGGCGTTCCGCCGGCCAACGCATTTCCCAATGCGTGCGAATAGTGAACTGGATTGGCGTAGACCCGTTCGCGATTCTTACGCAACCCACCTCCGTGGTTTACGGTCGCTGAGTGTGTCAGCAATTCCACGAAGTCGCCCAGTCGAATACAGGTGTGGACAATCGCCGCATGGTAGAGAGCTTCGGTGATGCTGTCCTGGCTTGGCAAAGTTGCGGGTGAAAGTTTCCCATCTGCTCGTACCTCGCCGCGAAAATGTGCGAACAGTTGTAGCTCCGTGATCGCCAGACGAGGGTCTTCGATCCCGGCTGCCATCATGCGCTCCCACAATACACCATAGCGTTGCTCAAGTACCGTGGGATAACCCATGAAAGCGTGATAGAGTTCTACCGGATCCGTATCAGCATCTACGGAACCGCCGGTGAGGATGTGATCCGTGATGCACCGTAGCGTCTCGCCCGCATGATCGATCAGATGATCATTCCACTCGGAATTGGGCTCATTGCCGTAGCCACAGCCGATCAACTGGATGGATGGATCGACCTGAATCATCGCTTCGCGGAAGCGGCGATAGCGATCCACATTCCCTTCGGGAGTGGTCCATGTCACCTGCCAGCGTCCATAGATCTCGTTTCCAATCTCCCAGTATCGGACGTTGTAGGGTTCGGGATGTCCATTTTCGGCACGCAACCGGCCCATAGGAGTGTCAGTCGATCCGTTGCAGTACTCAACCCATGCAGCAGCTTCCTCGGCGGTTCCGTCACCGGCATTGACACAGATCAGAGGCTCACAGCCGACCGCCTCACAGAACGTCATAAATTCATCCGTACCGAAGAGATTGAATTCCAGGCCTGACCATGCAGGATTGGGTAGGGTGGGACGGGCATCCACAGGTCCCACACCGTCGCGCCAGTGGTATCCTGAGACGAAATTGCCTCCTGGCCAGCGGAGTAACGGAAGTTTCGAGTCCTTGAGTAAGCGAATCACATCCGGGTCAGAGCTATTCACATGGTCATCAGGGTAAAGGAGCACCCGGTCGAGTACGAAATGAGCAGGCTGATCGGTCGTGATCGCAAACAGGAACAGCGCATCGGGAGGCCAATCGCCAGGGAGATGAATGTCGCCGGTGGATGTCTGCCAATCTGTCCCAAGCTGGATTTCACAGTGGATCCCATCCCTGTTTTGATCTGTCGGTGCGATGCTCAGCGTTACGGTTGTCGGTTCCGCAGCCCTTGCCACCACCCGGAACTCAAATCCTCGGGTGCGGTGTAGCGGCAGATGCATCCATTGCCCAATACCGTAAGGCATCGTACCAGCAGCATGCATTATCTCCACACGCTGCGCTCGGCCACCATGCGGATCGGCGTCGGGACTCAATCGGACATCTTCTCTCCCGCCTATATGGAACCAACCGTAAGCCCCGCCCTCGAAGTACGACTCTCTTATCGGTATCGCATCCGGCCAGCCCATCCTTTGCGCGCCCCCCTCTATCCGTTGGACGATGCTTTCACGGTGACCTTCTTCGCATACACCGCCATCCGGATGATTGTCGCCCGCGCTGAAACGCCATCTACCGAAGGTGCAGTTGAACAGGATCTGTGCTTCCATCCCGTGGTAGATATTGAACCCGAGGTGTTCGCAAAACTTGCCATAGAGCCACGGATGGACGGCGTGAGGTGAACGGACAGATGCATCGACGATCAGTTCGGCTCTGCCGGATGCCTCCATGGAATCGTGTTGGAATAGTTCAATCGCTTTGGTCATGTCGGACTCCTTGCGCTTATCTAAAAGTTAGAGTTAGACTACTCAAAGTTAGACTTCCTCAGTGCACATCACGTTTAATACCACCAGCGTACGTTGGGCACGTGCGGCATATGTCCATCGTCAACGCCTCCCACTTGACAGGGCTATTCAGAGGGTGCTATTATACAAAAAACGCAAACGATTACGTTGCTGAAACCACAGGGATGCGTTCCAGTTCCATGAGATACTGGTAGCTTCTATCTGTGCGAATCGGTGGATAAGAGTCAGAGAGTCTGTGCTCCTATCTCAAATCGGATGGATCGAAATATAATACCAAACACAGTTTAAAATTGCCGCTTTGAGAAATCCCCCTCCTTTACGAAAGGGGGAAGCGGTTCCCCCCTTTGGCAAAGAGGGGTTAGGGGGGATTTGAGATCTCCCTGCGTTGGTGCAATCTTAAACTGAAAACAGTATAATCCCAATAGGGGTGGTATAAGATAAAATGGTGGTTACCTTAAAGGACATCGCTACAAAATTGAGCGTCTCTGAGGCCACAGTATCTCGAGCGCTCAACGATCGACCGGATGTCAGTCAAGAAATGAAACAAAAGGTCGTACAACTTGCGGAGGAACTGAATTATACCCCTCATGAACTGGCAAGGAGCTTCAGACTGAAGCGCACGAAGTTGCTGGGGCTAATTATCAGAGACATCACCAATCCCTTTTTCTCTCACTTGACACGAAGCATTGAACGAATAGCAAGTCGTAAAGGATACAACGTGATCTTGTGCGACACGGGTCAGGATTTCAGCAAGGAAGAATCGTATATCCGGGTCCTCGTTGGCAGGAAAGTAGATGGCCTGATTCTCGCGCCTTTTGAGCGAGGTGTCCAGTTCGATCATATCATAGCTCTGCAGAGGGAGCAGATCTCATTCGTGCTGATAGGGAGGATATTGTCAGTAGAGACGGATTTTGTGGTGACTGATGATGTCACTGCGGCCTGTGAAGCGACCGTACATCTTATTCGACTCGGTCATCGCAAAATTGCTCATTTCACAGGCCCTGACCACGAACTTGCAGCGGAGCGTCGGAAGCAAGGCTACAGGAAAGCGTTATTGGAGCATGGTATCAGCTTTGATGAGAACTTTGTCATCCCGGGTGGAACAGCATTGAAGGATGGATCGCAGGCTGCTGAGCAGTTACTTGCACTCGAGGAGAAACCGACCGCAATATTTGCCTTTAATGATCTGTTGGCGTTGGGAGCAATGAGAATCATCAGGGAGGCAGGTCTTAGAATTCCCGAAGACATGGCGATCGTGGGATTTGACAACATTGAGCCGGCAGCTTACGCAAATCCGTCGTTGACGACCATTGCACAGCCAATCCACCAGTTGGGAGAAGAGGCAGTGAAAATCCTCATTCAGAGGATTGAACATCGCCAGGAAAACTCTCAGGAAAGACTGAAGCAGGTGATTCTCCCATGCAAATTGACCGTGAGAGAATCCTGTGGTACAAGAAATGTTTAGACGACGGATGGGTTGTATCGGGATCCATTAGCTGACTCCTTATGGATTGAGGTATTTACATGAGATTACTCTATCTAATCCTTTCACTAATCCTTATTTTCGCCAGTGCTCCAATGGCGCAAAACCGTGTCCTCCAACTCGACGGCAAAGGCGATTATGTGCAACTGCCGCCCAACATATTCAATGACCTGTCGGAAGCGACTATCGAAGGCTGGGTCAAGTGGGAGAGCTTTGGATACTTCTCCCAACCATTTGGGTTCGGCGAAGCCTGGCAGGTGGTTGGGGTAAACAACTATATGGTTTCTCCACAGCTTCAGTTTTTCATCTATACCGCAAGAACACAACTTCATGTCATCAGCGTTCCCAATAGCCTGCGATTGGGTGAATGGTACCATATAGCCGCCGTGTTGGGCAAGGAGAGCATGAAGCTGTATCTCAACGGTGCGCTGATAGGAGAAAATGAATTTACCGGCAGTTTTTCGGCCGTCAACAATGGCGAACACAACTATCTGGGTAAGTCGCAGTGGGAGGAGAACGCGGATTTCAAGGGTCAACTGGACGAGATTCGCATCTGGAGCGTCGCCCGTACACAGAAACAGATTCAGGAGTCTATGCCCGGGAGTCTGACCGGAGATGAGCCAGGGCTTGTCGGTGTTTGGGGTTTCGATTCGGGTGACGCGGGGGATGGTACCCGACACGGTTATGATGGTGAGATGATTGGCGACGCGCAGTGCGTACTGGCGGAACGTACCAAGCCAAAAGAGTTAGCGATTATCTCGGGGAATATTACCGATATGTCGGGAAGCCCTCTCCCCAACGCCCTTGTTGCCTTAGAACAGGAAGGCCGGCGGATTGCGGAAACGTATACGGACAAAGCGGGTTACTACAAGATTATCGTCTATCTGGACGGTGGATTGCCATATGACCTATCTGCGAAGCAAGAACAACTCGGGCTGGGCGCCTGGGCAGAAGGGTTTCGCCTCTCGCCACGGGAAGATCGACGGCTCTCAATGCGACTGGAGGAAGCCATCAGCATTTCCGGGTTTCTCATGGCTTTTGATAATACACGACATGCCGCTATACCGGTGCAGGCAGTTAGAGTTGGCGAACCAACGAAAGGCGTCGCAGATGGGGAGGTCGAGCCTGCGGTGGCGGCCACAACACTCAGTGATAACAATGGGGAATACCGCTTCATCAATCTGAAGCCGGGGAAATACCGCGTCAGATGCCAGACGTGGGAAGGGTATGTTTATTATCGGGCAACGGGTGAAACATCACGTGTCACACCTGACAGGTCACGACCGACAGAGGAAGATGCCGGAGAGATTCTACACGTCGCGCCTGGAAAAACCATCGGAAATATCAACTTCAGGTTCGCGCCGTTCAAGAAAGTAAGTTGGCGTACCATTACCGGGATACCCAGATTGGCCGGGACAATTGTGAATGCGATTCATCAAGACCCGGATGGCATGTTATGGTTCGGGACAGACAACGGCATCTTCCGCTACGACGGCGCCGAGTCCACTCACTTCACCACCAGGGATGGCTTGCCAGACAACAAGGTCAATACCATTTTCCGTCAGCCTGATGGCGTCCTATGGTTTGGCACTGACGGTGGCGTCTGCCGATATGCCCCCTCCCCTCGCTTTGTAGGAGAGGGGGCGGGGGTGAGGTTCGTCAATTTCACGACCGAAGATGGTCTGTCGGTCAACCGCGTCATTTCGATACATCGCACTTCTGATGGCGCCATGCTTTTTGGAACAGAACGTGGCATATCCCGGTATGACGGCCAGACGTTTTTGGATGTCGATACCGGGAATATATTTTCACATGACGATGGTCATAGAATTCAGGCTGTTCAGCCCGGCAGGGATGGGAGCATCTGGGTTGGCACTGGAAGGGGTGTATTCAAACATGACGGCGGGGATATTGCTAAAACGCAATCCCCTACGGAGGGATTCAAAAACCTCATCACAGCATCTGGATTGGTAGACGCGAATGTCATTGCCATCTACCGTGAACCCAACGGTATCGTATGGTTTGGAACAAAGAGGAAGGGAGTCTATCGTCGTGATGGGAAGGTACTCCGGCATTTCTCAACGCAAGATGGGTTGATAAGCAATTATGTGATGGCTATCCATCGGTCTCCCGACGGAGCCTTATGGTTTGGAACAGACCGGGGCGTTTCCCGCTATTCCAGGCGACAAGATGGGGATACATTTGTGAATTTTACCAAACAGGACGGGTTAGTCAACGATGAAGTCAAAGCGATTCATAGCGCCCACGACGGAATGATATGGTTCGGGACGAACGACGGCGTTTCTTACTATGACATGAATTCATCCGTTAAGTTCTCCGCGGCAGATGGCTTGGATACGGAGGGTGTGTATACCATCGACCAGGACACCCGTGGAACGATGTGGATTGGGACCTGGGACAAAGGGGTCTTCAAGTTTGATGGTCGGTCATTCTTAAACTACTCGGTGGAAGACGGATTGGTGAGCAAGGGGGTCATAGCGGCTTATTGTGACCGCGATGGCAGGGTATGGTTTGCAGGAGGTGAGTCTGCGGGGGTATCGCGCGCAGTTTACCCTGAGTTGAACCGAAGGGATGGCAAATCGTTTTCAAACGTCACGATGAAAGATGGATTACCCGGAAGGTTTATCAGGGCTATTCATCAAGATGCCGATGGATTTATGTGGTTTGGGACAGAGGACGGCGCATCCCGATATGATGTAAAGAAGAAGACCTTCACGAACTTTACGGAGAAAGACGGGCTAAATAGCAATCTGGTGTATGACATCCATAGCACGCCCGATGGAACGATATGGTTGGGAACCTCAAAGGGGGTGTCACGCTACGATGGAGAAGCATTCTCTCCGTTTGCCGGCGCCAGCGGGATCGCTGATGATGCCGTCACCAGCATCCGCAGCGGCTCTAACGGCGTGATATGGTTTGGGACCAGCAACAGCGAGGTCTATCGTTACGATGGCCGATCATTCTCACAGCTCGACACCAGAAACGAATTGACCGGCGATGCCACTACGGTCATCCGTCGAGACGTCGACGGCGTGATGTGGTTTGTAAACGGTTTTGGGGTATCCGCCTATGATGGTGTCGCATGGACATCGCTGAGTGAACAGGATGGTCTATTAAGTAAGCGCGTGCGCGCAATGTGTGCGGATGATGATGGCGCGCTCTGGTTTGGGTCATTCGGTGCGAAGTACGGTGGGATTACCCGTTATCGGAAAAATCCCTCGCCGCCCAAAGCCCGCATTTTGTGGGTGAAAACGGGGCGGACTTACACGGACTTATCAACGATTGAGCCTGTGACATCGGGAAACCGCGTTACGATTGCCTACAGCGCCATTGATTTTTATACACTGCCGTATAACCGCCAATATCGCCGCCGTATATATGAGAAGAACGAAATAGACCCGGCTTCTAATTTGGAGGAACTCTATGACCCGCCTACCAGAGAAACCGGCTTTGACTGGACTCCGAGGAAACCGGGTGAATATGTCTTCGAAGTCCAGGCTATCAACCGAGACCTCAGATACTCTGAGCCAGCCCGGGTAAACCTTAAAGTCGTACCACCCTGGTATCTGAATGGGTGGATAGCCCTTCCTTCCGGTGCTGGCATCCTCACACTATTGGCTGTATCCATCTTCTTCAGCTCACGCTACTACGCCAGCCGACGAAAATCTCAGCGCCTGCGCGAGCAGTTGCTACAAGAGGAATATCAGAAGAACATCGCCCTTCAGCAGGCAAAAGAAAACGCCGAATCCGCCAACTACGCCAAGAGTTTCTTTCTGGCAAACATGAGCCATGAGATAAGAACTCCTCTGAATGCTATCCTGGGATATTCCCAAATCCTGATGCGAAAAAATAATTTGCAAGCAGATGTAAAAGGGGCAATCGAAACTATCGAAGCCAGCGGAAAACACCTTCTGGCTCTGATAGACGATATCCTTGACCTGTCCAGAATAGAAACGGGAAGAGTGGAATTGCAGGAAATGGACTTCGACCTCTCTGCCTTCGTAAACGGTCTTGCCAATATGTTCTATATCCGCTGTATGCAAAAGAGCCTGGATTGGAATGTTCAAATGGAAATCGCTCGCGCCCCACTGGTCGTGTGCGGCGATGAGGGGAAGCTACGTCAGGTGTTGATCAACCTTCTATCAAACGCCGTGAAATTCACCGAATCAGGCGGAGTAACTCTGCGAGTCAGCGAATCAGAACCTTCCCGCTTCACCTTCGAGGTCATTGACACTGGAATAGGCATTCCCGCTGAAGAACAAAAGACTATATTTTCGTCCTTCGAGCGAGGAAAGAGTGGAGCTAAGGAGGAAGGAGTCGGTCTCGGCCTGTCGATAGCTAAGAGATATGTCGAATTAATGGGCGGCCAACTGGCGGTAGATTCAGAACCCTCAAAAGGCTCGCGCTTTTTCTTTACCATACCTCTCAAAGTCTCTACAGAAGCAATCTCGACGGACGGGACGGTTCAGCCCGATTCCCAACCGATTCCAAAGTGTCTGGCAGATGGCTATCAGGTTTCCGCTCTGGTGGCGGATGATGTTGAAGAAAACCGCGATGTGTTGGCCAGAATGCTCGCCGATATCGGAATTTCAGTGGCAGTGGTTGATAACGGGGAACAGGCGGTTCACGCAGCAAAGACAGAAAAACCAGACATTATCTTCATGGATATCTGGATGCCAGTCATGGATGGTCTTGAAGCTGTTGGGCACATACGCTCGGAGTTCGGGGACGCCCGTCCAAAACTGGTGGCGGTCTCAGCGTCTGTCTTACCACAGGAGCGGCAGCGGTATTTCGATGCCGGTTTTGACGATTTCATACCCAAACCCGTCTCCGCCGAACGAGTATACGAATGCCTGGCACGATTATTGCCCATTGAGTATGAATACCACGAGGAAGCGCGGTCAATTGATACTTCAACAGTAGCGCTACCCGAAGCTCTCGTCTCGCGCTTGAAGAAAGCGGCGGAGTTGGGCGATGTTATGGAGTTAGAAGCGTTGATTGAAGTGGTTCGCCAGATCGGCGAGGACGGGAGTCTACTGGCAGAGCAGTTGATGAAACGATGCCAAGACCTGGACATGAAAGGGATTCTCAGGATATTAGAAACGATTCATGATGAATGAAAAAGGCTCGAATAGTGTCGAAGTAAAGATGCTCATCGTAGACGATGTTCCGGCGAATCTCAAGATACTACGGGATATTCTAACGCCTGAAGGCTATAGAGTTCTGGTGGCTTCCGATGGACAGAGCGCGATGAATATAGCCAAAGAAACGTTGCCCGACATTATACTTCTGGATGTCATGATGCCACCAGGAATGAGCGGATTTGAAGTCTGCCGCCTTTTGAAGCAAGATTCATCCACGGAGCATATTCCAGTGATCTTCATCACGGTCAAGGACGACACCACCAATCTGACCGAGGGTTTTCGGGTCGGCGGGGTGGATTATGTCACCAAGCCTTTCAGCAAAGAAGAACTGCTGGCTCGCGTCCAAACACATCTGAAAATTGGTCGTTTGACTCAGGAGCTTTTGCAGAAGAACAGAGAACTGCAAGAGGAGATATCAAGACGGGAACGGGCGGAAGAGGAACGCCAGAAGGCTGACGAACAGCTTTCCAGAATCTCGCGGCAGGAAGCTTCCCGCTGGGGAATAGAAGGTTTTGTTGGAAAAAGCAAAACCATCAGGAATATCCTCGATGGCATTCAACGCCTTCATCAGACCGGCGCCACAAACGTTCTGGTTTTGGGTGAAAGTGGAACAGGGAAGGAACTAATAGCCCGTGCCATCCACTTTGGCGGTTCGAGGGCTAATGGTCCCTTTATTCCCGTCAACTGCTCCGCTGTTCCGCGCGAATTAGCAGAATCTACTTTCTTCGGTCATGTTAAAGGAGCATTCAGTGGCGCAAGTGCCAGCCACAAAGGCTGCTTCGAGCTTGCCGATGGCGGAACTTTGTTTCTCGACGAGATAGGTGATATGCCTCTGGAAATGCAGCCCAAGCTCTTACGGGTTATCGATGATGGACGTGTAACGCCCGTAGGAGGGACGCAATCGAAGCACGTGGATGTTGGGATCATAGCCGCGACCAATCAAGACCTCTTAAAAAAGAGCGCTGATGGGGTGTTTCGAGAAGACCTTTACTTTCGGCTCGCACGTTTCCCTGTGATAGTCCCACCCCTCCGGGAGCGAACCGAAGACATCCCGCTGCTTGCAGAACACTTTTTGGAGATCTTTTCAGAAGAGATAGGCATTGAGAAGCCTGTTTTAAGCCAAAAAGCGATTGAAGCTCTGATGTCATACCCCTTTCCTGGGAACGTCCGGGAGCTGAAAAACATCATGGAACGCGCCCTGATTGAAAGCGACGTGTCTGAACTCCAACCGAGACATCTTCACCTGATTCGCTTTAATACGACCGAGGAAGAAGGCGCATCCGCTCTCGACCTACCACTGAATCTGCAACAAGTGGAAGCCATCGTGATAAAACGGGCGCTGGAGCACACGAATGGCAACATGTCAGCCGCCGCCCAATTGCTTGGAATCAACCGCACCAAGCTTTATCGCAAGATAGCCCAGTTGGAATCGGTTTCTCAAACCCAGTGAAAAAACGAAAACGGGAAAACGAGACATCCCACATCGAGGGGCTTCATCCGATGCATGCGGGAGTCTTCTTGCTTGTTTTTTGTAACTACATCCACCCAAAATTTGCAATCTCTTGCCAAGTTATCTTGCCTTTGGGAAATCCTCCGCCATCAGGATAACCCATATTCGGAGTGTTCATATGTGAGCATCTTTCGTTCACATATGAACAAACTGAACACTTTCCGATGAAGGTTCATGCCGCTCCCAACTCATCATCAGATGCCCAATTTCAGCGGCTAACGTTTTTCCACACGAGTTTCTCAGTGAGTCCCGTAGAACGTGCGGCTTGTGCGTTTCGGTGCGAAACCATCCTGGCCAACAAGCTGGCAGCATGCTCTACTGTCTGTTGACATCGACTTCCTCCGGGCGTGAAAAACTCGTATTTTCACGCCCTGCTTGATTGGCCAATCCCTCACCAGAAACGACAATCAGGCAGGTGTTAGCGACTTCATCCTTGCGCCTCAACAGATCTCCGGTTCCCTCCGCTTCCAAATTCGACCGTTTTGAAAAACCTCCTCATCCGTTTCACCATATCGCTCAAACCCTTACGTTTTCCCGTTTTCCTGTTTGCCACCCATGATCCGCCATCCAGCACTGCCATTCGTATCGTTCGACATTTCATTCTTCATGGTACACTTCTTGCCTTAAGGACGATATAACGCTTCCTCAAATCTTGAAACAAACAACGCCGGACTGAATCTTGACGGATAGGCGAGATGGAGGTTCGGTTTTGAAGCGAATCAGCGCTAATCAGTACGGTACCGTTTCTAACCGGGCCGCCTGAAACCACAGTGTGCAAAACGCTGCAAGGAGGTATTACCATGGAAATGAAACAAGACAAGCAATACAATCCTGAGGTTGTGGTGGACAGTAAGAGAGGAATGAAAGTCATAGTAGCAATAGGTGTAACTGTAATAGCTATAAGCCTGATTCTTACAGGTATCAGCCATGCCGAAATCGACCCTGAGACCATTGTTGGGATGTGGCTCTTTGATGAGGGGACAGGGATTACTGCCAGAGATTCTTCTGGCAAAGGTAATAATGGAAAGCTCATGAATGGTCCAAAATGGGTTGATGGAAAATTTGGCAAAGCTCTGGAGTTCGACGGCGTAGATGATTATGTAGAAGTTGCGGACGATGATACTCTGGATATTACTGATGAGATTACGCTTGTGGCTCGTGTGAAACCAACAGAATCTAGATTAGCAGAGATGCTTATGAAAGGTACCACTGGTATTGCAGAGGCATACGAATTTTATCAGCGGAACCTCAACATTTGCTGGAGATTAAATGATAATAATAGTGAAATAAGAAGTGCCAATTTGATGAAAATAAATGATTGGAATTATATAGCAGCAGTCTATGATAAAAACCTACCCTCTGATAATTTGAGATTTTTTATAAACTCCATACAGGATAAGACTACTGGGAATTATGCAACAGCGCTTATGACAAATGATCATCCATTTGTTATTGGTTCTTATCCCGACGGTTTTCTCATCAACAATCGTAGATACCCTTTCCGGGGACTCATGGACGAAGTTGCGATTTTCAACGTTGCTCTAACCGAAGATGATATTAGAAGCATCATGACTGAGGGACTTAAGAGTGCAACAAATCTCGCTGTTTTCCCTAAAACCAAACTGCCAATGACGTGGGGAGAGATTAAGGGCAGCAATTGAACTTTTTTCGTTAGGAGGAAACGATAATGAAAACTATGAAAGACTCGATAGTCGGATTGATACTGTTCCTGATGATTACATCAGTATGGGCGGGAACATTGAGGGATAACTTTGATGATGGCAATTTGGATGGCTGGAGAAAAGCTGGAGACCAGTCGGCCCAATGGTCTGTCAAAGACGGAGAATTGGTTAGTGTCGCGAAAAATATCTGTGATTGGTCAAGCGACCTGATGATTGGCGATGATACGTGGAAAGATTACGAGTTTGAGGCCCAGTTCAAGATTGAACAAACCTTTCCCACTGCCTGTCGACCTGCGAGCCTGGGCGTTGGGATTCGCTATGATGACACAAACGGAGATTTTAACGGAGCCACTGTTTGGGTAGCGACTGCTAAAAATCAGGTTGCCTGGCAGTGGGCGGGTTATGAACTGTATGTCGAAGGGAATCTGAAATTTTTCGCCCCCGGGAAGAAGGTTACTGGACTGAGGAAGTGGTATACTATGAGAATTCTTGCCGAAGGAGAGCGTTTCGCGATGTTCATAGACGATGAACAGATTGTTGATTTTCAGGCTGATATTCCAGAAAAAGGTGCCGCAAGTGTGTTTGCCGCAAATGCCGAAGTTCATTTTGATAATATCGTCATCAGTGGCGATGAGATTCCCAACACAAATATGGGAGTCGAGCCGGAAGCCAAACTCGCAACGACGTGGGGGGAGATTAAGGATAGCAATTGAACTTTTAGGCTCATCAGAATTCCGTGTGGAAATGAGGGGGCAGTAGCCAGCTCTCATGCATCAGGCTTCTGCGCCTGCAATGGCTCGTGCGACACGCGAAGGCGACACGCGAAGGCGACACCAGAAACAAGGATACCATAACCTCAGTAGATCGCATTTTCTGGTTTGTCGTGAGCCACGAAGCGGAACGAAGTGGCGTCTGAACGGCACTCCCCTGCGTTGCGTGCCTGACTACGAACGTAAATTGTGAAGTACTGAACCTGGGGAATTTCTAGGGATAAGTATAGTTTTCCAGTCTCAACGCACTTGACAATCGATGCCCCTCCTGCTAATCTGTTAGCCGTTGTCACAAGCACTCCATCCCAGAGTGAATATCTAGCCTCAGTAGATCACCATTCTATGGTAGGAGTGGCCTCCCGGCCACGATTGTCGCGTCCAGGAAGACGCTCCTACGGCGAAAATGTGAGGTACTGAGCCTGAACAGTCCAATAGGAGAGTTGCTCATGTTACCAAGGGAACGCGTCATCAAAGTGATCCACCATGAAAAACCTGATCGCATCCCGATATACGGTTGGGTCCGAGCGAATCTTGAGAAGCCAATATCCGAGGCGTTCGGTTCAGTAGAGGCATTCGAGGATAAGTACGCGTTTGATTTCGCACATATTTTCGGTGGCCCCGGATGTTATCCCAATGAGGAACTCCAGAGACTGCGTCAGGACATGGGCGAGGTTGAGCCATGCCGTCTGCTTGAGATACCCATGTGCGATCCCAATCACATGGATGCCTACACGTCTATTATCAACGCAATCCACCACCACAAAGAGCAGAGAGGCCGTTTCGTTTATGTTCAGACACCAGGGGTTTTTGAGGCTTTGAACGGGGTATTCGGAATCGAGAATCATCTCCTCTACCTGGCTCATTTTGAGGAAGATCTTCATGAAGTCTACCGCCGTCAAGCGGAATGGAATCGAGCTTTTGCGAATAACTGTATTGATCTGGGCGTGGATATGATTCACGTCTCTGATGACTGGGGCAGCCAGAAGAGTTTGTTGTTCAGCCCATCGACATGGTGGAAACTCATCTACCCCTACCACAAAATCACGTGTGATGCCGTCAAGAAGCGGGGAACATATCTGAGCCTCCATTGCGATGGCGACTTCACGGCGGTCATCGATGGTGTGATCGAACTGGGGTATGACGTCGTGCATCCGTACCAGGAGTCTGCGGGTATGGATTTGCAGAAATTCAAGAACCAGTATATGGATTCCTTTGTGGTGATGGGAGGACTCGATGTCCAAACCACCATTGGATTCAACAAACTGGATTTCCTGAAGGCTGAGATAGAGCGGGTTCTCCGCATGTTCTCTGATGGAGGCTTGCTGTATTGCACAACACATTTTGTGCAGGCCCATTGCACCATAGAGGAATTGACGTTTGCTTACGATACTATTTATGAACTTGCCCGGTCGGTGATGGAGCATTCATCTGAGGCGATCCCTGCATGAGATAACATGATAAGCAGTATCCGTCATTTACCGGGCTAAATGTGAATCCGCAATATCTCGCGGTGATATCACGGTTGTTTTAACTGAGGAGGTATAAGGAGATGGCTTTGAAGATCGGGATTGTCGGCATGGGTGGCATCGGTATGAATCATGCCAATTGCTATGAGCAGGATGAACTGGCAGAACTCGTTGCTGTGTGTGATATTGTCAAGGAACGCGCTGACAACGCTGCAGAACAGTTGGGCGTGAAGGCTTACTACAGTCTGCGTGATATGATCGAGGGTGAACCTGATCTCGATATCGTGGATGTCAGCACAGGGGGGAATGAAAACGGCAGTTGGCACTACGAACCCGTCATGCAATCGCTCGAGTATGGAAAGCATGTGCTGGTGGAGAAACCTTTATCCAATGATATCCGCGAAGGTCGAGAGATGGTCGCGAAGGCAGAAGAGAAGGATCTCTACCTGGGCTGCAATCTGAATCACTACTTTACACCTACCGCAGAGAATGCCAAACGATACATGGAGGGAGGGCATGTGGGTGAACTCATCTACTGTCTGCACAAAATGGGATTCGCAGGTGGTGAGCAAACCTATGCACCTCAGAACGCTCCGCGAGTCAAAGGGTTCCCTTACTTCCATGTGAAGGCGTTCCTGTCACACCCGTTCAGCGTGATGCGCTACTTCTGCGGGGACATCACGCACGTTCAGGCATTCCTGGACCGCCCCAGCTTTCGGAAACGCTCTGGTGACCTGATGCTCTCCATCAACAGCATCCATGTCAAGTTTGTCAGTGGTTGCACGGGGTACCTACTCAGCCAGCGGGGAGATACCACGTTTGGACTGGGTGGCTGGTGGAGTGTCGAAGTCGGCGGTACGCGCGGCACCTTCTGTATTGAGAACTGCATCGAAAAGATTACGTTCTGGCCCGCGCCAGGGACAGAAAATGCTGCGAAGCCCGAGGATTTGGATGTGGGTTCCTCCTCAGGCCCTATCGTTACGGAGTCGGGAATCTCAGACTTCGGTCAGACATTCCCACGGCGCATCCATGCTTTCCTGGAAGACGTCACCAATAAGGTCCCGAGAGATCTGCTAAGAGCTTCCGGCAGAGACGCGCTGGCAGCATTGGAGTACACGTGGGCTGCGATGGAATCGCACGAACAGGGAGGCATCCTCGTACGACCGCATCCATTGCCCACACTCCACGGTGATCCAAGAACCCAGAACAATTGAACCAGGCTCAGTAGATCACCATTCTATGGTAGGAGTGGCCTCCCGGCCACGATGATCGCGTCCGGGAAGACGCTCCTACGGCGAAAATGTGAGGCACTGAGGCCGATGGCTACACGCGTGATGATGTAAGTGGTGCATGCAAGTGGTGCAGATACTGGACGAGAACTCCGTGGAATCGCCCGATATGGGTCCTATCCGAGTCTCACTTCCTTCCCGAGTTCCGCACTCTTGAGCACGGCTTCCATCATCCGCTGAACGACCAGACCGTGGCGGAGAGGGGCGGAGCACTCTTTTCCATCGAGGATGCACTCGATAAAGTGACCTGCAATGTGATCCCAGGCTTCCTTACCTTTTGGCAGATTCACTTCGATGTTCTTTTCTACTCCATCGTCCGTTCGGTAGATCCGCAATGGGCTTAACTGGCCACCGGCTTCTGTCCCAAAGAGTTCGATTTGGAATTCCCCCGGCTGATGTGATGCCCAGAAGCTCTCGATCTGCAGGCCAATACCATTCTCAAAACGAATAAACCCACCGGCGTAATCATCCGCAGCATATTGCTCATAGACTTCCCGGGGAGGCTTCGTACGATCCCAGTAACCCAGACCACGTGGTCCAAACTTGGCCCCGGCCGCTGCAAGAACCGCGACAGGCTTCGGCATGCCGAGAATCCACCAGACCGCATCGAGTGCGTGTACACCCATATCACGGAAAGCTCCTCCACCTTTTTTGATGAAGCCGAGGTTCCAGGCAGGGATGCCGTTCCGCCGGACACTTCGGGCCCTGGCATAATAGAGTTCACCGAAGTAGCCCTCCCGCGCTCTTTCGCCCAGATACCGGCAGGGATCTCCGAAACGGGTGGACAGAGACATCATATTCACCACACCCGCATCCTCAGCGGCCTCAACGAGTTGCTCTGCCGCTTTCTCAGAATCAGCAAGGGGTTTCGTCACCATGACGTGCTTGCCGTTCTTAACGGCTTCGAGCGCGATGGGAACATGCCACTGATTGGGCGTCCCGACGAAGACGGCATCGATGTTCGGATCCTTGCACATCTTCTTGTAATCGGTGTACAGCTTAGGGTCTCCGGGAAGTCCCTGTGCGAAACTTTTCATACGATCCTCGAGCAGATCGCAGAGCGCGACGATCTCTCCACGTGGATTCCTGGAAATAGCTTGCCCATTGGGGCGACCGATACCCATGCCGACGATACAAACTCTGACTTTCTTCTCTGGCATCTAATGACCTCCATCCGTTATACTGTGGTATAATGCCTGTTCTATGCGGTAAGCAAAAAGTTCTGAGCAGGTGGTAAAGCGCCTACGGCTGTGTCTTTTCCAACTTTCGCCACTTCAGATACTCCAGCTCACTTGAGGCACTTCACTCATTGGTCTGCAATTCACACCAAGATACTATGTGGTGCTGCAAATTGTCAATACCAAACTCGGACCATCTGCCTGATTTTTAAGCAACCAGGCTCCCAAAAATTAAGCAGAAGGGGGCAGAACGCATCTGAGATGTGACTCCTCGTAGGGTTTTCGCCGTGGCATGTCTCTTGCTTCATTTTTGTGCAAATCTTACGGCTTTAATAACAGTCTGTCTAAGGAGAGTGTAATGTCAGTTCAAGATGTCCTTCAGTTAATCAAAGACAAAAACATTCAGATGGTCGATCTTAAGTTCACAGACCTACCCGGTATGTGGCAACATTTCAGCATTCCTGTCTGGCATGTCGATGCTGATCTCTTTGAAGAAGGTTCGGGATTTGATGGCTCCAGTATCCGTGGTTTCCAGGCCATCCATGAAAGCGATATGCTCCTTTTTCCAGATCCATCGACGGCATTCGTTGATCCCGCATGTGAAATTCCTACGCTTAGCATCGTCTGTAACATCAAAGATCCTGTAACGCTTGAGAACTATACCCGTGATGTGCGTCATATTGCCCAGAAGGCTGAAGCATACCTCCAATCCACTGGCATTGCAGACACAAGCTATTGGGGACCTGAAGCGGAATTTTATGTATTCAACAGCATCCGCTACGATCAGAATCAGCACTCTGGCTATTATTTCATTGATTCTGTTGAAGGAAGCTGGAATAGTGGCAGGGATGAAAACCCCAATCTCGGCTATAAGCCCCGCTGGAAAGAAGGCTATTTCCCAGTGCCTCCTACGGATACATTGCAGGATATTCGCTCCGAAATGGTGCTTGCAATGAAGGATGCAGGGGTCAATGCAGAACTGCACCATCATGAAGTTGCCACAGGCGGTCAGTGTGAGATCGATATTCGGTTCGACACATTGACGACAATGGGCGATACGCTGCTGCTCTACAAATATATCATCAAGAATATCGCCTACAAGCATGGAATGACGGCGACCTTTATGCCGAAACCGCTGTTCCAGGACAACGGCTCCGGGATGCACTGTCATCAAAGTCTGTGGAAAAACGGGAAGAACGTCTTCTTTGATCCCCAGGGATACGCCGGCCTGAGCGAAACCGCACTCCACTATATCGGCGGGCTGTTGACGCACGCCTCTGCTCTTTGCGCGCTGATCGCTCC
>JAJRTO010000035.1 GCA_024278235.1 Candidatus Poribacteria bacterium | reverse complement strand
GGGAAGGTTGCTCTCTTTATCACGCAACTACCCAAACTTTTCGATGCCTATCAGACTCATGCCAAGTCACTGAAAGTGGATAAATTGCTCGTCCTGAATGAGGAGGCCGGTTTCAACAGTGCGGTGAACCGGGGCCCGGCTGCACTGGTAGACTTCCTGCGCCACTTCGAGCAAGGGTTTGGTATCAGTATCAAGGATCTCATGACGAGTTCATCCGCTCAGGAAGGAGCCTGAAGATGTTTGCATTTATCGTAGTGCTTGGTATTCTGATACTCATTACACTCATCCTGCAAATCGTGCTGAAGATGAAGCTGATACCACCCAGTCAGCTTGCTGTAGTGCATGGCAAAGGAGGGAAGTTCCGCACCTTCCGGGGGGGACGCGTCTTTGTGCTCCCACTGGTCAACCGATTCAACACCATGGATCTTACTCCACAGACCACAACGGTCATCGTCGAGTCGGCCATCGCTGCTGGTATCGTCCCACTCACTGTCAAAGCAACGGTCAGCTACTCAGTGGCCAGGAGTGAACGAGGACTGGTTCATGCCGTCAAACGCATCCTGCGCATGACGGAGAGCTGGGATGAACTTCAGGGCATTGCGACTTCCATCATCGAAGGTCATCTGAGAGACTCGATTGCAGCGATGACCCCTGAAGAGGTGATGAGTCAGAAAGACCAACTCATCCAGAACATGATACAGGTGTGCAAGTCTGACCTGGAAGGGATTGGACTTGAAATCACAACGATGAACATCGCCGATGTGGATGACCATCGCCTGGAAGGTGTGGAAGAGCCAGATCTTTACATCGCACTGCTGAAGCGTGTGCAGACAGCGAATGCCGACACCCAATCCCGGGAAGCTCAGGCGAATGCTCGCGCGAGTGCGAAGGAACAAGAGGAAGCGCGTCGAGCTGAAGTTCGCGTTCGTGAATTGGAGAATGAGCGCGAGAGCATCGAATCCGAGACGAAGGTAAAGGTTGCTCAGGAACGTCAGCGAGGTGCTGTGGGGGCTCAGGAGCACACACGAAGTGCAGAGTCCGAAGTGGCCGGGATACAGGCCCAGATAGAAGCAGAGAAGCAACAGATTGGGATGGTACGCGCCCGCTGTGAAGCCGATGTGATCGTTCCAGCAATGGCAAGTAAGGAGAAGTTGATACAGGAAGCGTCTGCAGAAGCGGCTCAGATGCGCGGAGAAACGCAGGCTGAATTGAACCAGTTGCAGCGGACGATAGAGATATTGCAGTCCGCTGGCGAACAGGGATTAGCGACGTATATCATCGAGAAGTTTGGAGAGTTGGTGGTACCCTTTGCGGCGACGATGGATCTGTTCCCGGTAGACCACATCACGGTGATATCCGGAGAGAATCGACCTTCCGGCCCTATCTCTGCGATTCACCCCAATGCCATCGATGCGGAAAGAAATCAACTGATCGAGCAGGTGTTTGCTGCCGCTGTTCAAGCTATGGAGAATACTCCCCCTCAGGAACCAGTGTCAGCGACACCATCGGCGTGAGAACCCATAGGATGCTATCTACGAACTTTCAGAGGCCACCTCCCGCAATCTCGGAATCAGTGGAACAAAAAGGTCGTAGAGGCGTGGATCAAAATGCGTGCCTCGTCCATCTCGCATGATTTTGATCGCCTCATCCTCCGGGATGGCAGGTCGGTACACGCGGTCGCTTACGAGAGCATCATAAACGTCCACCAGTGCGACCATCCGCGCACATTCAGGGATCCTCTCGCCCGATATCCCCTTGGGATATCCTCGACCGTTCCATCTCTCATGGTGTCCCAACGCTATCAACCGTGCCATCTGTAACAAAGGAGATAGGAAGACGGGAACACCATAGAGAAGTGTATGATGCTTCTGTTTCACGCTATATAGTGGTGGAGGGAGTTGCGGGCGTTAGTTTCCAACGCCCAGGTTCTCCCACATTTCTATTGCCTGGTAATCGCCACTCCAATTTCCGCCAACAATATCCAGGAGACCATTGCATCTCATGTCCGCTACGCAGAGATTATGCGAACCTGTGATGGCGACTATCTGTCGCTTCCAATTCATGCTATCCCCTTCGTTGACGTAGACCAGAACGCGTTTACGAGCAGATTGGTGCATCTCTGCTGTCACGATATCCAGATGGCCATCACCATTCATATCACAGACCACCAGGCTATGAGCAAAGTCAATCGAATTCTCGACGACATGCTCTATCCAGTTACCGTTTATGGGATCCGGTGGATTCTCGAACCACGAGAGTTTGTGAGGACCTTCGGAACGTGTTAGAATCACATCCAGGCGGCCATTTTGGTTCATATCAGCGACTTCCACGACGACATCCGATGGCCAATCCGCAAAGATGTGTTCCTCCCAGGCATCATTCAAGATATCTTCTGGTGCCCCATACCAACGGCCACCGATCACCAGATCGAGCCTGCCATCGTCATCAATATCTCCCAGGGCTATCCCTTCACCAGCGGGACAAGGGATGATACGCTGTGCCCACGAATCCGCATCCATCTGCTTCCAGATGACGATCTGGTTGCCTTCCTGTCCCTGAGCGCGTGTCACGATTTCAAGATGTCCATCCCCATCGATATCCCCCACTTCAATGTTATGGGCACGGGGACCACCGATAATATGATGCTCCCACACAGCATTGGCCGAATTGCCGACAATTCCTGGGTTCTCATACCATTCCATGCGGCCATGTATATACCAGTCGGAAATGAGAACATCCAGGTGACCATTGCCGTTCATATCAACAAGTTTGGCATCAGTACTCCACTTTCCCACGGGAGCAATGATATGTTTTCTCCAGTTGGGGTATTCGTACCAGACCAATGGCCCACCGTTACTGCTGGCAACGACCACGTCAGCAAATCCGTCTCCGTTGATGTCACCAAGTGCCTTGATGTGAGGGTTTCCGTGGTAGTTGGCGTCAATCATCACATGTCTGAACCGCAGGTTCTCTGTCATTTTTCCATGCACCTTTGAATGCTATCGCTAGAATATCTTTGCAGATCGAAGACGGTGGCCGGTAGCGAAATAGACCACCTGCCCGACGATAGGACCCGCTATGCTGAAAGAATCCTGAATCACCTCGTCAATCACCAGTGAAACCGGGTCGAGGCGATAGATACAGGAGTTGGTAAATCCGTAGATCTTTCCATCGGGACCGTTTTGCAACCCAAGATCGAGAGGACTACCGGATGGCGACTCAAGGCGGTTTGTGAACTCCCGGGAGTCCGGATCGAACACAAAGATCTCGTCCTGCATACCTCCGCCTCGCACGGTCCCGTATAACCTGCCATCTGGTCCGGTCAGAAGTGCGCTGAAAGCAGAGACTGGGCGGTCGAGAGTCCCCTCCCACCGCTTCTCCTCGGCCTCGTAGTCCCAGAGGATGAGCGTTGCTTGAGAAATCTTCGGCTGTGTACCACTGCCACCGGAAATAGTCGTACCGATAGCGATCAGCCTCTGTTTTGGCAGATGCGCCAACGTATAGCAGCTTCCATCTCCGGCGATATGGTAATAAGCTTTCTTCTCCCCGGTTTCAGAGTCGTACCAGGAAAGTGGGCCACCCCATAATCCGTAGTCAGGGATAGAAGCTGTCCAGACACGACCGAGGGGACCTGTGAGCGTCGAACGCGGACGGTAGGAAATATCATCGATGCGCCCCAAATCCCGTGGATTATATCCAGGTTGGCTGCCGAAATGATAGGGTTGTGTGGGATCATATTCAGAGACTCTGGCACCCGGATATGAACAAATGTAGATCTTTCCG
>JAJRTO010000464.1 GCA_024278235.1 Candidatus Poribacteria bacterium | reverse complement strand
GGGCTGAATCGACGACGTTTCATGGTTACCTCCTACTGGACTCAATCCAGATTGTAATACTTGCTTAGCCATATATCCAGTTGTTCTGGGGCAGGTCAACCATCAGCATCCTTACCGCTGGTCTGGTGATGGCTGTATGGCAATTGACGGGGATTGGATGGGTGGATGAGCAACTGTTCAATCAGGTCCTCGCTGTGGAACAGATGCTTGGCACCGGTGGAGGCTGGCAAGATCAGATTGGTGGGGTGGTGCCCGGATTGAAACTCACCACGACGGCTCCGGGGATTCCCCAACAGTTCCACGTCGAGCCACTGGAACTCTCCTCTGAGACGTTGCAGGAGTTGGAAGAGCGGATGCTCCTGGTCTACACGGGTCAGCAGCGGGTAGCGAAGAACATTCTGGAACTCGTCGTTGCCGATTGGCTCTCACGACGCACCGACCTGGTAACGACCTTGATGCAACTACGGGAGGATGCCTGTTCCATGCGCGATGCGTTGGTCGCAGGTGACGTGGAGATGTTTGGAAGCCTGCTTACGCGCTATTGGGAGGGGAAAAAGGTTCTCAACACAAACACAACCAACCCCGCTATTGACGACCTGATGGAGCGGGTGATAAAGTTCTGCAGTGGTTACGGTATTGCCGGAGCGGGTGGAGGAGGATTCCTGGTATTGCTGGCCAGGGATATCTCTGCGCGTGTCGAGATAGAACGCCATTTGCAGCGCACAGAGGTCGTTGTGTACCCGTGGCAGATCGCGTAAAAGGGTTTTCAGTTAGCATACGGAGTTTGAACAGCATGAATCCATCCATGTTGCGAAGTGAGAAGGAATCGCTACAATGCTTGATGCTGAGGTGCGGGAACGAGCCAGGGCGGAGAAGATGTCAATCAGGGAGGTGAAGCGATATGACCAGTGAAGTTGCCTTGCAGGCTACACTCGAAGGTTTGAAAGAGTTTGTGGATGTTTTGGTCGATGAGAAACTCCAGCAGATGCTAGGCGATCCAGATGAAGGACTGGAACTTCAGGATTGGGTGAGGGCGCAACTTCGTAAGTCGCTGAAATCCCAGTCGCAGGGCCAGCGGGGGGTTCCCTTAGATGAGGTGCTGAAGCAGTTTGGCATGGATACCCAGTGAATCATGGATTACACCGTTGAGATACGCCCTGAAGCACTCGAAAATCTGCAGAGGCTTCATCCCGCAGTTGCTAGACGCATTCTGCGGAAGCTGGAATGGCTCCGAAGCAACTTCGAGTTTATCACCCCAGAGCCGCTGACCGGGGAGTTCAAGGGGTTCCTTAAGTTGCGGGTAGGTGATTATCGTGTGCTGTATACATGTGATGCTATTCAACGGCTCATCAGCGTCCATCTAGTGGGCCATCGACGGGACGTGTATCGGTAGGCTCACTTCACTCCCGTTTCCGCATTTGTGGGTTGGGTATCCGTTGAAATGTTCTCAACCTTCCAACGTTCAACGAAAATCGACGGAGCGAAGCGACCTCCCCGCGTCAACGCCGGGATAGGAATTCCTCGATATCCTCGTCAGACCACATTGATTGGAGGAGAAACGAAAAATGCAACTTGAAGCACGGATACCTGTTCGGATCGACTTCGGAGGTCCCTGGACCGATACCCCCGAGTTTTACGAGAGTGAAGCTGCAGAAAGAACTTGTCACACTTATCGCACGGTTGACGGGATTCGATGGTAAGATTGTTTGGGACACGACGAAACCTGATGGCCAGCCGCGTCGGTGTTTGGATACTTCCAGAGCAGAGAAGGAATTCGGCTTTCAGGCGAAAATGGGATTCGAGGAAGGATTAAAAAGAACCATCGAATGGTATTGTCAGGAGAGATTGTCACGGAAATAACGTTATTATTATGAAAGTTGTGATCCTGGCCGCCGGAAGAGGCGTGCGTCTCCAACCGATCACTTCATATGTGGACAAATCTGTGATACCGATGTGGGGTCGTCCTTTTCTACGGTACACGATTGACACCTTGTTGGAATATGCATCTGAGCTTATCTTTGTGGTACACCATCATGCTGAACAATTAAGGGCCTTCTTGGATGCTATCGATACGCCAATCCCTATTCGATATGTTTTCCAGCCTCACTTGAATGGCACAGCGGGTGCATTGTGGCTCGCGAGAAACTACGTCAAACAGCCCTTCTTAGCGATTCTCGGCGATGTTTACGTGTCACGAACCTTAATTGAGGTACTGAAATCCTGTTCGTCAGATTACATTCTGTCACTTGCTGAGGTTGAAGATCCACAGAACCATTGTGGGGTTGTCACTGAGGATGGTATTGTGCGTGGGTTTTCCAGGGATACGCAGTGGGTTGATCGAGGGGTATGGTGGTTATCACCAGGATATTTTGACATGATGAAAACTTATCCTGATACACCCGGGGAAATCCGGTTCATCCACATTATCCAATCGATGCTCGAACGTGGGATTTCAGTTCGTGCGCTAAAACTCAGGGAACCCTGGATACAGATAGGAGATCATGCTCCGCTTGAGAGCTTGTTACGGGCACTTGACTTCTTCAGGCCAAAAGATAGAGCGGAAACGAGTTCGATAGAAACCAGCCTGAACGGTTGCCATGTGCATCATTCTCTGGTTTTTGGATCAGGTACCATTCGTAACAGCCAGATAGTAGACAGTGCGGTTTACTGTACGCGACCTGTTGAAAATGTGAACATTCGCAGTCGAGTTGCAGCATTT